>CAZSEZ010000071.1:0-17010 GCA_964606015.1 uncultured bacterium | reverse complement strand
AAACGGCGATATGCACGCTTGATTTCATCTTTATCTGCATCGCGAGATACACCTAAGGTTTGATAGTAGTCCCCTGCCATGAATTTTATTTGGTTTGCGTAGTTTATTAATCGTACCTAAGAAAACAGTATATAAAACTTTTTCTAAAACTACCTGTTCGATTTAATCAACAACTTCATAATCATCGAATACAGTGCCAGAAGATTGAGAACTGCTACTCTCACGCTCCGATACAACTTCCACTACGGCTTTGCTAGAGGAGACCGCTTGTTTTGCTGAATTATTACCAGCAATAGTCACATCGAAGTCTAGTTCAATGTCCTCAAAGCTCAAGTCTTCACCAGGACTAGCTTTTTGATATACTGCAGAGCCAGCTTGGAGCAATTTATTACGGAACTCTTCTACCAAATTGTTGACTGCTTCCAGAGATTGATTACCCTCTTCAAAGGAGAGTTCTATCTGAGCTTTAAGCTTAGCAATCCCCTTCTGTAAGTCCTCACTGATTAGATGCTCCTTGCTCTTAATAGTTGAATCGTAATTATAGAAAAGATTTTCTGCTTGGTTTCTCAACTCAACAAACTGAACACGGCGTGAATCTTTTTCTGCATAAGCTTCCGCTTCTTGACGCATTTTTTCCACTTCATTACTACTCAAACCACCAGTATTGGAGATAGTAATATTCTGGTTAGCACCTGTCCCTTTATCCTCAGCAGACACTTGAAGAATCCCGTTAACATCTATTTCAAAACTAACCTCAATTTGAGGTACACCTCTGGGAGCAACAGGGATTCCTGATAAGAGAAACTTACCTAGACTCTTATTATCCTTTGCCATTGCTCTTTCACCCTGGAGAACATGAATTTCTACAGAGGTTTGTCCGTCAGCTGCGGTGGAAAATACTTGAGACTTACTAGTAGGCACAGTAGTATTACGCTCAATAATTTTAGTAAAAACTTCACCAAGAGTTTCAATGCCCAGGGACAGAGGTGTAACGTCTAATAGCAATAGGTCTTCGACTTCTCCACCCAAAACTCCACCTTGAATAGCGGCGCCCAAGGCAACGGCTTCGTCTGGGTTAACAGAACGGTCTATTTGAATGTTACCGAAGATATCTTTGATTGCTTTTTGAACGGCAGGAATTCGCGTTGAACCTCCGACTAATAAGAAGCGGTCAATTTCTTCGGGGGCGAGATCAGCGTCTTTCAGAGCCTGCTTAACCGGTTCAATAGTGTCGAGAATTAACTGATGCGCTAACTCCTCAAACTTAGCTCTACTCAGCTCTATCTCTAGATGCTTGGGACCAGTCTCATCCGCTGTAATGAAAGGTAAATTTATAGAAGTAGAAGGGGCAGTAGAAAGCTCAATCTTGGCTTTTTCAGCCGCTTCACGCAAACGCTGTAAGGCCATGCGATCACCTTTGAGCTCAATTCCTTCCTGCTTTTTAAAGGCCTTGATCATCCACTGAACAATAGCATTATCAAAGTCATCGCCACCAAGGTGGTTATTTCCAGAAGTAGCCCTAACCTCAAATACTCCGTTCCCTAGCTGTAAAATAGATACGTCAAAGGTACCGCCACCAAGGTCAAACACCAATACGTTCTGCTCTATATTTTGTTTGTCCAAACCATAGGCTAGTGCGGCAGCCGTCGGTTCGTTAATAATTCGCAACACCTCTAGACCAGCAATTGTCCCAGCATCTTTGGTTGCCTGCCTTTGAGCATCTGTAAAGTAAGCAGGCACAGTGATTACTACTTGGTTTACCGTCTCACCTAAAAATTGTTCGGCATCAGCTTTGAGCTTTTGCAAAATCATCGCTGAAATCTCTTGGGGCGTATACTGGCGTCCTTGAATCTCGATATCGATAGTATTATCCCTGCCAGCCACACACTCATATGGAACACGAGAGCGCTCTTCCGCAGTTTCTTCCCAACGACGGCCAATAAAACGCTTGATGCTGTGAATCGTGTTTAGGGCATTGGTAACAGCTTGTCGCTTGGCTAGCTGACCTACCAAACGAGTGTTTCCCTTGGCAAAAGCGACCATACTGGGAGTAGTACGACCACCCTCTGAATTGGCGATGACTATAGGCTTGCCACCTTCCAATACTGAAACACAACTATTAGTAGTTCCTAAATCTATACCAATAACTTTTGCCATAACGTTGGGGCAGTAACTTCTACTATACTATTCGTGCGACTTCAAACTACTTGATAACAGATTGAAAATAATTTGTCATTCCGTGAAAAGGCTTAGCCACTCGTTAACGCCAAATTAATCCAAGGATTCCAGCTCATCAGCCAAATCTTCTTCTGTGCTCTCCACCTCAGTCGTTGTCTCAGCAGGAACTGCTACCTTAACCATGGCATGGCGCAATACGTCCTCTCCCAATGTGTAGCCACGCATCAACTGCTCGATGACAGTTCCCTCCGGGCTATCATTAGTCTGCTCTCTTAGCATGGCCTCATGATAGTTAGGGTCAAACTGTTGACCTTCAGGTCGCATTGCAGCAACTCCCATCTTTTTGAGACAATCAACCAAAGTCTTATAAACTCCTTGGTAGCTGCTGTGGATTCCTTTTTCTCCATCATTAGCTGGCTTGATCTGGGTTCTGGCTCTTTCAAAATTGTCTACCACTGGCAACAACTCTAGAATCACATTTTTCTTAGCTTGCTGCTGCAAGTTTTCTTTCTCTTTGGTATTTCTCTTACGAAAATTATCAAAGTCAGCAGCCAGGCGAGCATACTGTCCCTTAATGGCCTTACCTTGCTCGATCCTTTCATCTAACATCTTGCGAAGATTAGCATTTTCCTGCTGCAATACAGAAATCACATCATCTTTTTCACTTTCTGGAACGACAGAGTCTTCTTCTGATGATGATTCTGATGATTCAGGAGCTGATTGTAATTCTTCAGCTACTGGCGAAGAATCGGATGGGTTATCTGTTTCATTCGCCACGACGGAAGCCACTGTACTCCCCTGGTTTTCCTCTAGATTCCCTGTTGATTGTTTTTGCTCTTCACTCATGATCTCTAATGTTTTGCCAAGACTACTGTTTTAAAATTTTAACGCTTATCTCCAAAGCGGATAGAGGTCAAACCACCGCTAACCCAATGTAGCACTTTGCTATCAAACGTACGAGATTTTATTTGTATCATCTTGCTTGAGAGTTTTGCAATCTTTTAGGGAACACTGATTAATATCAGAAGGTATTTTATGACTGTATGACTTATTCCTCATCTTCTAAGTATAAGAGTAAGAGATCTAGAGCGATCGCTCTACGCAATTATTTCTCTCCCTTTGGCAACAAGTTGGTCGAATCTGGCTTTGTTAATGGGGAGCAGATGCAACAGGCTTTACAAGAAAGTCGCAAATCTGGTCGTTCTCTGGTAGACATACTGGAGTCTGTGAAGGGAGAAGCTCTGCCTCCTGACCTAATTCGCCAGTATAAAAAACATCAGTTATTTGAACTTAAAATCCTTTACGGAATTGAGTCAATCGACCCAGAGATCGAACCTGTAAATAGTTCTCAGACGGCAGAGCTCATCGAAAACTTAATTCCGCTGGATCTATGCCGTCGCTATCGATTGATTCCTCTCAGAAAGGAAGACACCGAGCCGCCTTCTCTTCTGGTGGCAATGGTCGAACCGGAGAATCTGGAAGCGCAGGACGATTTAAACCGTATTTTGCGACCTAAAGGAATTGAGTTGCAACGTATCGTAATCACAAAAGCTGATTATCAACAATTAATAGATAAGTATTTAGACGCACAGGTCAAGAAAGAGGAGCCGGGGAAAAAGGGAGAGAAAGTAGATGTTGACGTTTCTCTTGACCTAGATAATCTAGATTTCAACTTAGAAGAAACAGATGACGAAGTAGCCGACGATCTTGGGGCTGTTGATGAAGCTCAAGGCGCACCTATTATTAGTTTGGTCAACAAGATCCTAGCTAAAGCATTACAAGAGGGCGTTTCGGATATTCATGTGGAACCGCAAGAAACTGGTTTGAGGGTTCGCTATCGTAAAGATGGGGTTTTGCAACAGGCATTTGACACCATGCCGAAAAAAATCATTCCAGCGGTGGTTGCTCGCTTCAAGATTATGGCAGACCTAGACATTGCAGAGAAGCGTTTGCCTCAAGATGGTAAGATTCGCCGGATGTTCCAAGGAAGGAAAGTAGACTTTCGGGTCAACTCCCTACCCAGCCGTTATGGGGAAAAAGTCTGTCTGCGGATTCTCGATAACTCAGCTACACAGCTTGGTTTGGACAAACTCATCAGTCACCCACCAACTCTGGAGTTGGTTAGGGACATGGCACAAAAACCCTTTGGCCTACTCCTAGTAACTGGTCCTACTGGTTCTGGTAAGTCGACAACCCTCTATTCTGTTTTAGCAGAGCGGAATCATCCTGGAGTAAATATTAGTACTGCAGAGGATCCAATTGAGTATTCCTTAGATGGGATTACCCAAGTACAGGTAATCCGTGAGAAAGGAATGAACTTTGCCTCCATCCTACGGGCGTTTTTACGTCAAGATCCTGATGTCATTCTGGTAGGTGAGACTAGAGACTCGGAAACAGCTCAAACTGCTATTGAGGCAGCAATGACAGGTCACCTAGTATTAACTACTCTCCACACAAATGATGCCGCAGGTGCGATTTCTCGTTTAGACGAGATGGGAGTTGAGCCCTTTATGATTTCAGGCTCTCTGGTTGGCGTTCTGGCCCAAAGACTGATGCGTCGTGTTTGTAGTGAATGCAAAATTGCGTACAATCCTACTACTGAAGAATTGTCCCGTTTTGGCTTATCCGCTGCTAATGGGGAGGAAGTAACCTTTTACAAAGCCAATACGCTTAATGCCGAGGAAAAAGCAGCGGCTAAAGCCGAAGGAACTCTCTGCACTAAATGTGGCGGTGGCGGTTACAAGGGTCGGGTTGGTGTCTATGAAGTTATGAAGAACTCCGAAAAAATACAGGAGCTTGTTAACCAAGGAGCAACAACTGATCGCATCAAAGAGGTAGCAGTCGAGGAAGGAATGATCACGATCTTGGCTTACAGCTTGGATCTAGTTAGAGAAGGACACACTACCTTAGAAGAGGTCGAGAGGGTCACCTTTACCGATTCTGGTTTGGAAGCAGAACTCAAAGCTAAGCGGAAAAGTGGCTTAATCTGTCGTACTTGCAACGCTCAACTACAACCTGAGTGGTTAGATTGTCCATACTGTATGACTTCTCGCTTTAACTAATCAACACACTTTATAGATACACACACTGAACAATCAACCCAGGGGAATTCAGACATGGATTTGATGATCGAAGACTTAATGGAGCAGCTTGTAGAAATGGGCGGTTCTGACATGCACATTCAAGCCTGTGCACCCGTCTATTTTCGGATTAGTGGAAAGCTGACTCCTATTGGCGAAGAACTAAGTGGCCAAGAATGCCAAAGACTGATCTTCAGCATGCTCAACAATACCCAGAGAAAAGATTTGGAGCAAAACTGGGAACTAGATTGTTCCTACGGTGTTAAGGGTTTAGCTCGTTTTCGTGTGAATGTTTATAAAGAGAGAGGTTGCTACGCAGCTTGTTTGCGGGCGTTATCTTCTAAAATTCCTAATTTCGATCAGTTGGGCTTGCCTGATGTTGTTCGCGAAATGACTAACCGTCCCAAAGGTCTAGTCTTGGTAACTGGGCCCACAGGCTCTGGCAAAACAACTACGTTGGCTGCAATGTTGGATTTGATTAATCGTACTAGAGCAGAGCATATCTTAACTGTTGAAGACCCAATTGAGTATGTCTTTCCCAATATTAAGAGTCTGTTTCATCAAAGACAGAAAGGCGAAGACACCAAAAGTTTTGCTAATGCTTTAAAGGGTGCATTAAGGGAAGACCCCGATATCATTCTGGTAGGGGAGATGCGGGATCTAGAAACAATTTCTTTGGCGATCTCGGCAGCCGAAACAGGTCACTTGGTATTTGGCACATTACATACTAGCTCTGCGGCAGGAACGGTAGATAGAATGATCGATGTTTTTCCCGCAGCAGAACAGGCTCAAATTAGAGCAATGCTTTCTAACTCTTTAATTGCCGTGTTTAGCCAAACTTTAGCCAAGAAGAAAAGTCCTAAACCAGGCGAATTTGGACGAGCAATGGCACAAGAAATCATGATTGTCACCCCAGCGATCGCTAACTTGATTAGAGAAGGAAAAGCCTCTCAGGTATACTCAGCGATTCAGACAGGAGCAAAGCTTGGCATGTTAACCATGGAACAAGCCTTAGCCAATTTAGTCAGGACAGGTGTAATTAGTATTGAGGAAGGAGTTGCCAAAAGCTCTAAACCTGATGAATTACAGCGTTTAGTCGCTGGTGCAGGAATAACTTCTAGCAGAACGAAAGTCCGTCGTTAGTAATTTTTAAATTTACTTTTTACTATTTATAAATAAATTTTTTATGACTACTTACAGTGCAAAGGTCAAGGAACATTCAGGAAAAGTATTAACCGTTAAGGTAGATGCAACCTCTCCCGAACAAGCACGCAGTGTTCTCAAAAATAGGTATGCAGCGGTAGGCAAAATTTCCAAATCAGCCTTTGATATAGATTTATCTCAATTAGAACTAGCCCTCAGTAAAGTAACAGTTAAAGATAAGGCAGTACTCTCACGCCAGCTTTCTGTAATGGTAAATGCCGGGGTAGCAATTGTTCGCTGCTTGGGAATTTTAGGCGATCAATCAAGCAATCCTAAGTTGAAGAAAGCTCTTTTAGGAATCAGTGCTGACGTACAGCAAGGTAATAGTCTTTCTGAATCGATGGCTAAATATCCAGAATGTTTTGACGACCTCTACGTCAACATGGTTGAAGCGGGAGAGACAGGTGGTGTTCTTGACGAAGTTTTAGAGAGGCTTTCTAAACTACTAGAGGATATAGCTAAGTTACAAAATCAAATTAAGTCTGCAATGACTTATCCTCTCACAGTAGGAGCTTTTGCTGTTCTGGCTTTCTTGGGAATGACGATTTTCCTAATTCCAGTCTTTTCAGGCATCTTTGATTCCCTTGGTGCAGAATTGCCAGCCTTAACCAAATTTATGGTTTGGTTAAGTGACACTTTGAGAAGTTGGCGAGCAATTATACCAGTTGCCATCATTATGATTCTGAGTTTCGCTTTCAAGACATACTACGCAACCCCTGTAGGCAGACTCCAAATAGATGGCTTATTTCTCAAGATGCCCCTTTTCGGAGATCTCAATCAAAAATCAGCAGTAGCTCGTTTTTGTCGAGTATTTGGCGTACTCACCCGCTCGGGAGTCCCTGTACTTAACTGTTTCGATATTGTGTGCAACACCATTAGTAATCAAGTAATTGCCAATGCCATCATGGGAGCCAAATCAGACATTCAGCAAGGTGGCATGATATCTCTAGCAATTCAAAAAGAAAATGTATTTCCTCCTCTAGCCATTCAAATGATTAGTATCGGAGAAGAAACAGGTGAATTGGACAGCATGATGGGAAAAGTTGCTGATTTCTACGAAGATGAGGTAGAGCAAGCAGTTAAGGGATTAACCAGTATGCTAGAACCTGTCATGATGGTAGGAATCGCAGTCATGGTAGGAACAATCTTGCTCTCCATGTACTTACCAATGTTCTCGATCTTCGATCAGTTGGCGTAATACATTTTTTGGTCTCGTGAAAAAGCTACTGTCACTTTATCTTAATAAATGAGTATCAAGCAGTCTGATTATGAAAAGTTACTAGCAGAATACAGCTGTCGTCATGGTGCAATCTCACTTTTGAGACAGTACCGTCCCTATCTAGAGACACTACCTAGTACTCGTAGGCCAGAAGAAAGTCTTATCTGTATTCCACTACCAGTTGTTCGAATCCGTCAAACTCAAATCGACTTACAAACTTCTGGTGCAGCAAATGTTTGGGAAGTCGCAACTTCCCTTACTTGCGATCTTGGAATAATCATGTGTGACCCAGAATGGAAAATAAAGATGGGAACAGAAATTCTCATATTCATCCATCGTCCTTGTGAAGACTTTTCCCAATTACTCAACCGCTGGCGTCAAGCTCAGATCCAATTAGATCACGATTATCAGTGGCTAATGCCTTTAGGAGAAGAGCATATCCTCAGCGAAGCAGCAGAAAAAATTTATCCTCTATTTGTTTTATTTGACTCTAGTCACCAAAGAATCAGAGAAGGCTTAGAAGGGGCGGGACTACCATTTATTATTAGAGATAGCAACCCCACAACCGAAGAGACTACGTACGATACTTCTAGCCTAAACCTTTAACCCATAGCAGTAGCTGGATATTTACTATGATTTAAGTACTCATCAGCACGACCAAGCTCTAGATGATTATCACCCTTGCGAGGTTGAATAACTCCATAACCTCCATGATTACGACAATAGATAACGTTAATTTGATTAGTTTCACTATTACAGAACATGTAAAAGTCATGGTCTATTACTTGAAGTTGTTCTAAGGCCTCTTGCACCGTCATCGGAGGCATTGCAAAATACTTAGTTCTAACTACTTCTTGAGGTAGCTGAGGAACCTTATCTGAATCTAAACGGATCTCTACAAGCGGTTCTTCTTCCCTAATTTCTAATTCTCTTATATTAGTGTGAGCGTGGGTTTTCTTATGAAGTTGTTTTTCTTTATATTTTCGTAGTTGGCGAGCTATTTTATCGGAAACTAAATCGATACTTGCATAAAGATTTTCACTGGTTTCTTGTGCTCTAATGACCGTTCCATTGGCATATACCGTTACCTCAGCCTGGTGGCTATCATTAGCTCGATTGTGACTAGCAACTGAGAGATGAACATCAACTTTAGTAGTCATGCTATTGAAATGTCTGACTGCTTTTGCCAATTTCTCTTCGACATAGCCATGAATTGCTTCTGTAACTTCTATATTATTGCCTTGGATCAATAGCTTCATACTACATACTCCATAAATTGGGTTAATAGTTTATAGTCAAGTGGATTGACTTACTTGATTAAATTTAGAGTTAGCCTCCAATAAATAACTCTCTACTGAAAGCAAACCTTTTCAACTTATAGCTACCTCATATTAATTTCATAGTTTTACTTGATAAAGCCTGTTAAAACCAGACTTTGTTAAGAAAGATTGCCACCAAACTTATCTAGAATATATCAACTTTTCACCAGCAAAAACTTGATATATTCCTAGAAATTGCATGCGATCAAGTTGATTCAAATTCAACGCTTATCCTAACCATCTTAAAAATGGTTTAGCCCGTAAACATGAGCCTAACTCAACAATTCTATCTGCCAAGTATTGCTATTACACTAGCTTTGTGTCGTTTCCAGAAAAGTGAGAAATCCACGCTATTTACGTTCTAACACCTATCCCACAAAGTGTAAGCACGTTAGACTAAGCTTAGCCACTTTGCTAATTAAGGGGAACCGTTGCTTTCGTTTTCTCAAAGTAGTTTGCCACAGAACCTTACTGATTAGTATTCTACTATCTATAGGCTAACACTTTGTATATCAAACAACAGATTATTTGTATTTCTTTTCATTTTAGGTTACATAACTTAATCTCTAATTAATAGGAAAAGACATATCAAGCGATGAAAATTTGTCTACTAGAAAATCGCGGTTTAATTCCTTATGAGGATGCCTGGAATTATCAAAAATTCTTGGTAAAACAACGTCTTGCCAACCCAGAACTGGCTGATCATTTACTACTGCTAGAACATCCTTCTGTTTATACATTGGGAACTGGCTCTAGTACAGAATTTCTCAAGTTCGATCCTAGTAATAGCAATTATGAAATCCACCGTGTTGAAAGAGGAGGGGAAGTCACTCATCACTGCCCCGGGCAGCTAGTGGGCTATCCCATTCTCAACCTCAAGTATCATCAACAAGATTTGCACTGGTACTTAAGACAGTTAGAGGAAGTTATCATTCAAGTATTAGCAAAATACCATCTCAAAGGTAAGCGTATTTCTGGAATGACAGGGGTATGGCTTGAGGAAACTAAGGTAGCAGCTATCGGAATCAAGGTACGTCGCTGGATAACAATGCATGGTTTTGCTTTAAATGTTTGCCCTGATCTGAAGGGGTTTAGTTCAATTGTCCCCTGTGGAATCGCAGATAAACAAGTCGGTAGCTTAGTACAGTTTTGTCCTGAAATAACATTAGAGCAAGTCAGAAAGGACATTGCTGAGGCTTTTGCTATCGTGTTTCAAGTCAGCATCACTCCAGTTAATTACTAGATATGAAAAGTAAGCTACATTAAAAACTTAAATTTTATCTAAGTTTTTAACGCTGATGAGAAATAAAGTAACTTTCGGTGGAATTTGGCTGACTTTTATAATTTACGCTTTTAGTATTGCTCCCCCAGACAGACCAGAAACTCTTGATTTGATTCTCAACCTCTCTACAGGTCAGATAACAGAGATTAATCCATTGATTGTTGCTCTTTTCAACCTAATGGGAATAATGCCAGCAATTTATACTTGCTTGATGTTAGTGGATGGTCAAGGACAAAAAATAACTGCGGGAAAATTTGTCTTGGCGTCTTTTGGAATCGGTGCTTTCGCTTTATTACCTTATTTTGCTCTTCGTCAAGCTAATCCTCACTGGCAAGGGAAAAAAAGCAAATTATTAAGCATTACCGAGTCTCCTATAACTGCTATTACTCTTACCATTTTCACTTTAGGTTTAATCTTTTTTGGTGTTGATACCGGAAATTGGATAGATTTTGTTCAACAGTGGCAAACAAATAAATTCATTCACGTAATGAGTCTTGATTTTTGTCTACTATGCTTGCTACTTCCTGTCTTAGTCAAAGATGATTTAACTCGCAGAGGTATTGAAAATATTGCTATTTGGAACATTATTGCCTTTGTCCCTTTACTAGGAACACTCTGCTATCTCTGTTTACGTCCATCTCTGCCAAATTAAGTTTTAATCTTGAAGCTGTTCGACTAGATGAAGGATCTCCGGCAAAATAAGCTCTTTCATCCCCAGCTTTACCGCGTTAGTAGACCCAGGAAGCGAGAACAATAGTTTACCTTGATAGGTTCCTGCGATCGCTCTTGAAGAGATCGCTCTTGAGCCAATATCTAGATAACTGAGATGGCGAAAAATCTCACCAAATCCAGGTAAAGTCTTATCCAAAAGTTGGACAACGGCATCATAAGTTGTATCACGAGGAGCAATTCCCGTACCACCGTTAAGAATAAAAGCATCTAAAGCAGTATTCTCACACAATTGTTGAATCTGAGCTTTAATTGCTGTTGGCTCGTCTTTGACAATGCCATAAGCTACTATTTCGTGACCAGCATCGGTGAGTAATTCTTGAATCAGTTGACCACTTTTATCGGTTTCTTCAATACGCGTGTCACTCACAGTAATCACAACACACTGTAATATTCTGTTTCCCTTGTCTGGGTGAGGTTTGTAATTCATAGCTACACAATAAACGAGTTAGAACAACTATAAATTTAAGGTCGTATTTTGGGCAATATGAGAATGTATTCTCCCGAGCTGTCACAGAGTTGGGTTGACCAAAATTGATGCACTGCCATGAAACAATCATTGAAACTCTTAAAATCCCTACATTATGGAGTTTGGGTCGGATTATTGACTTTTTGGTTAGTTGCGATCGCCTTACCAGCAGTAGCTACTAATCACCACCAGAAAACTCCGGAATTAGAGCCCACTACTTTGAATACTCCATTCGCTTCTGGACTCCAAACCCAAACGAACTCAGCTAAAACCAATCGACTAGCTACTTACGACCTACTTCAAGCAGGGAAAACAGCTTATGAAGCGGGAAAATTTGCCGAGGCAGCTCAATATTGGCAGCAAGCAACCCGAGATTATCAGCAAAATAAAAATACTGCCTACCAAGCTCTAGCCACAAACTATCTAGCCTTGGCATACAAAGAATTAGGACAATGGCTCAAAGCAGAAGAACAAGTCAATCGAAGTCTTAAGTTAATCGAGAACCATATTCCACGACGCAGAGAAACGGCGAATCTAACAGCAATTAAAGCCCAGATACTCAATACAAAAGGGAGTATCCAACTAGCTATGGGTAATGCAGAGTTGGCGCTTCAAAACTGGCAGCAAGCTGAGGATTACTATCGTCATGACCAAGATAATATCGGTTTGTTTGGTAGCCGTATTAACCAAGCTCAGGCTCTCCAACATTTGGGTTTGTATCGTCGAGCAGAAAAACTTTTAAATCACTTACAAAAAGATGTAACCCAGCAATCAGATCCCTATCTCAAGGCATTAGGTTTGCGCTCTTTGGGCAATGCATTGCAAGTCACAGGGAATTTAGAAGAATCTAAAAAAGTTTTAGAAGAAAGTCTTGCCCTGACTAAAGAATTTAAGTCAGCAGAAGCTACTAGCTCTACGCTATTTAGTTTAGGGAATGTCGCCCGAATTTCTGGACAGCTCGATCTAGCGATTGATTATTATGAGCAAGCAGCAACAACTGCACCTCATTCTCTGTCCGCAGTAGAAAGTAAACTCAACCAAATAGATCTCTTAGTAGAACAAGAGCAATGGAAAAAAGTTATCAACTTAGTTCAACAAATCAAAGATGATCTAGATACCACTGCCGTTAGTCGCCGAACCTTTTACGCTAGGGTGAACTTAGCGAAAAAACTAGCGGATTTAGTAAGCGACAATATCAACTTTGTTGGCTACGAAAATTATATTCCCCAGCTACTAAAAACAACAATCTCTGAAGCACAATCACTCAAAGATCCTCGATCTCAGTCCTATGCTTTAGGGACTTTGGGTTACTGGTATGAGAAACATCATAATTATTCAAAAGCACAACAAGCCACGACAAAAGCCTTGAATTTAGCAGTGAATTCTAATGCATCTGATATCAGCTATCAGTGGCAATGGCAGCTAGGAAGACTACTCCAAACACAAGGAGATATTCAAGGTGCGATCGCAGTAGAAACATTAGCTGTTGAAACTTTACAGGATATTAGAAGCGATTTAGTAGCAACCAACGCTGACATTCAATTTTCTTTTCGAGAAAGTGTCGAACCCATATACCGTAATCTGGTAAGCCTACTTTTACAAAAAAATCCCAGCCAAGCAAATCTGATTCAAGCTCGTAAAACTATTGAATCCCTACAACTAGCAGAGTTAGAGAACTATTTTCGTGAAGCCTGTATTGATGCAAAACCTAAAAATATTGACCAAATAGATGATCAAGCAGCTGTCATCTATCCGATTATTTTAAGCGATCGCCTAGCTGTAATTACTTCTTTGCCAAACAGTCCCATAATTTACTCCGAGAACGAAATTCCTGAGGACAAGATTGACGCAACCTTAGAAAAGATGCTGCAATCGTTTAACCCAATATTCTCCAACAAGCAACGCCTGCAATTCTCTCAACAGCTTTATGACTGGCTTATTAGGCCTAGTGAAGCTAGCTTTGCCAAACAAAACATTGAAACTTTAGTTTTTGTACTTGATGGGAGTTTGCGTAACTTGCCAATGGCTGCACTCTATGATGGCGAAAAATATCTGATAGAAAAATACCGTGTTGCCCTGACACCAGGTTTACAACTTTTGGAATCCACATCGCTAGATAACAGTAAACTAAAAGCGGTAGTTGCAGGTTTAAGTAAGTCTAACCAAGGATTTACTGCCTTGCCGGGTGTGGAAACAGAAGTCAGCGAAATATCTCAACAAATTCCGACACAAACTCTTTTAAATAGTGAGTTTACAGATGAAAGTTTGCGTGATCGCATCCGAGTGACTTCCTCTCCCTTCGTCCATTTAGCTACTCATGGACAATTTAGTTCCAACCCAGAGGAGACATTTATTGTTACTTGGAACAATCTAATCAGAGTAAAAGAGTTTGAGAACTTATTAAGAGCCCGAGAAGAAACAGTAGATGCTAAACCCATTGAACTTTTAGTAATGAGTGCTTGCCAGACTGCTACAGGAGACAAAAGAGCAGCACTAGGAATTGCTGGTGTTGCAGTCCGCTCTGGTGCTAGAAGCACTCTAGCGACTCTATGGTCGGTTAAAGATAATTCCACAGTACTTTTAATGAACGAATTTTATCAAAATCTAGTTAATAGCGATCGCAGTATTACTAAATCAGAGGCTTTACGGCAGGCACAAATTACTTTGATTCACTCAGAAAACTTCCAACATCCCTTCTACTGGGCTCCATTTATTTTGGTTGGGAATTGGCTGTAACTTGTTTTAACTCCTGTTCTAGATAAGGCAAGGACAAAGCTGTTTCTAGATGAACAATTTCCTCAAGAGTCGCTAAAGTTTTACTAATGATGTCTAAACTATTTTCAAATTGTGTAAAGTTGTTTTCAAAGGGAAAAGAAGCAAGACTACAAACAGACCAGGTTGCATCAACAGTTACACCGAGCTTTTGGCAACAACCACCCCTTCTACCTTCTGGCTCGTAAAATCGACAGTGACGACATTTGGCATTCGATAAATTCTTCTGCTTCATCGCATCTTCTTAACAAAGTATTTTTTATTAATTACTATTGTCTGACAATACAAAAAGGGGGCTAATTCAATTACAGCTATGATTCTCTATAGGTTTTCGCGATCCCCATAGCTTTTTTTTTTTAATATTCTCTTCATTATTAGGCAATAAATATACACAGCGCCCGATATGCAAGACATTGGAAGAATAGCCAGACTAAGGAGCAAACTTGATGAAAAATACCTAGTAATTAATTAGGTATATTCAAGACTCAAACCAGTTATTTTAAGCTTCCAGAAATATAGAACAATACTTTCAAATACACGTATAATAAGGAATTTGTGTAATCAAGATGATAAAAAAGTATAAGGTTTGGAAATTTGGCCTAGGACTGATAGGCGCGATGGCATTACCGGTAGCAATTGCAAGTAGCTCAGGTGCTGTTTCTTCAGAGGTAACGAGTACAACTTCTCAAGTAAATGTGCTCCAAGCGATTATCTTAGGATTTGTCCAAGGCGCAACTGAGTTCATTCCTATCAGCAGTACCGCTCATATGAAAGCAATTCCAGTCTTCTTGGGCTGGGGGGATCCTGGAGTTGCCTTTACTGCAATCATTCAGTTAGGTTCTATTGCAGCAGTTCTCTGGTACTTTTGGTCAGATTTGAGCCAGATTACAAAGGGAATGTTTAAGGCAATATCCACCTCGGATTATGATTCTCAAGATTTCTGGCTAGCGGTAGGAATTGCAATTGGGACAATTCCAATTGTGCTCTTTGGTTTGGGAATCAAGGTTTTTGTACCTGATTTTGATAACTCACCTCTGAGAAGTATGCCCTCAATTGCGATCGCTTCGATTATTATGGGTTTGCTTCTGGGCTTGGCAGAGTACTTAGGTTCTCAACAGCGCAACTTTAAAGACCTGACAGCAAAAGATGGGATTTTGATAGGTTTAGCTCAGGCTCTAGCGATTATTCCTGGAGTATCAAGGTCTGGTTCTACAATGACAGCTGGTCTGTTTAACAATCTCGATCGCGCCACCGCTGCAAGATTTTCCTTTCTCTTGGGTATCCCAGCAATTACCCTGGCGGGTTTGGTTGAGCTAAAAGATTTGATTGAGGCAGGAATCGATTCATCACAAACTTTAGCAATTGTGACTGGCTTGATCTCATCAGCAATCTTTTCTTATTTAGCTATTGCCTGGCTGATCAAATTTTTACAACGTCGTAGTACTTGGATATTTGTTTGGTATCGTATTGCCTTTGGTCTATGCATTTTAGGCGCGATCGCACTAGGCTGGATCACGGTTTAACTTCTGAAAAGGAAACTATTATCAAAGCAAGAAAAAGGGTAATGGATTTGTTACTTAAACAAGTTATTGCCATCTATATAGTTGCTCCACTACAAACTCAAACCTGAGCAACAACAGAAAGAATAAGTCTCTACTCTAGTTAGCCTTGATAGTTAAGTTACTTACACTAAAAAACTAACAGAGTAAATTCCTTATTTTACTTACTCCACAATGTAAACAGCTTCTTAACTCCAAGACTTAACCCTAAAAGAGCCAGTCCAAAATTAGGGGAAAACTCAAAGGGAACCGAAGTGGTGGAAATTGAAATTTCTCCCAGGGTAAACGTACCATGAGCTTGGCCAGTGTTATCTCCAAAAAACAAAAATCCAGGTATTTCATAGGGATTGAATGTACCTAAAGGAGGATCACTCGCAAGAGGATCAAAGTTATATGTACGAAGTGAACCATTGATAACAGAAGAAAAACCACTACCAGTATCAGCTAGTAGTTCATAATTATTTCCTAGTACAGTGAGTTGATAATCTGTACTAATACTAATACTGCCAAAATTCTGAGTTTCTGCCCGAGTAAAATTATTTTCTTGAGCAAAAATCCGATCTTCATCGAAACCAATTTCAATACCTTGGTTACCACTACCAATTGCAGTTATGCTAAAGGCAGCGCGGTCATCGCTCGTGTCAGAGAAGTCATTAGTTGTATCCAACGCCACATTAAAAAAAATACTGTAGCCGGAGTTATTGTCTAAAGTTGGGAAGCTACTGTTAACGAAACCCGAAGTAAAAGGATTATAGTTACTGTACCCAGAATATTCTTCACCTGAAGCATTACTATCTATTTGAAATCCGCCAGTAACGCTTGTACCACTAAGGGCTGCAATCCCCCCTGATGAATTAATTGCTCCAGGGGCTAACCATGGTGGACTATCAAATTCAGGAGCTCCCGAACCATCATAAAGAATTGTAGTCAAAGCGTTAGCTGGTTTACTACTAATACAGAAAATAGAGCCAATACTTAATAACGCCAGAATAAATTTCATCTTTAAATTTTTAATTAGTTATTTAGGTATTTAGACCAACCATTATAACTAATTGATTTAGCAATGTAGACTGGTAAATTATCTAAGCATATAGTTGAAAACACTAATATTATTGAGTTTAGACAACAACCAAAACAATAATTATCTCTCTTTTAGCTGAACTGATTTGTTGATCCAGTTCATTAATAGAGAGATAATCA
>CAZSEZ010000070.1:0-17173 GCA_964606015.1 uncultured bacterium | reverse complement strand
TTCTAGAGCCTGCTCAATAGCCAGTACAGCCTCTTGATACTCCTCTAGCTCCAGTAACAATTTACTTTTACCAATCCAAGCAGTTGCTTTATCCTGCGAAGTTGTGATCGCTTTTTGATAAGAGTTTAAGGCTTCAGAATAATATCTGAGCTGCTGCATGAACATCGCTTGCCCCAACCATAAATCGGCATTCTGGGAATCTTCTCCTAAAGCCTTGTCATAGCGCGCAATAATTCTCTGAGTTGTTTCTAGAGCCTCAGACTCGCGTTCTAACTTGTCTAAAACAATAGTTTTATCCTGCCAAAGGTAAGGACGCTGAGGAGCAGTTTTCTGAACACGATTAAACAAAGTTAAAGCCTTATGATACTTTCCTAGAGCCAGAGCAGTATGGGCCGAATTACTAATCAGTTCAATATCTGCCACAGATCCATTAAGCGCTTTTTCTTGAAGATCTAATGCTTCTGGATAACGAGATAAATGGTGAAAAATTTGACCTTTCTTTGCCCTAATCAGGCTATTATCTGGGTCTAACTGCAACGCATGCTCATAAGAATTGAGAGCTTGTTGCCAATTTTCTAAATGCGTGTAAGCATCTCCCTGCTTATGCCAAATTTGCCCATAATCTGCATCTAAGTTTAAAGCTTGCCCGTATGCCTCTAAAGCAAGACTGTATTCACCCAAGGCAAAAAGAGCATCCCCTTTTCCCAGCCAGGAAGCAACAGATTCTGGTCTCAGAGACAGCGCACTCTCAAAAGAGTTAAGGGCCGTTTTAGGATTATTAACTAACTGCTGTTGGGCAGTGAATGAATAAAGTCGCGGACGAATCGTTGGGACTAACAACTCGATTGCAGCCAACAATCCAAGACCTGTCACAATCGTTAGAGATATATTTTTAAAAGAGAACTTATTCCACCAATTCCAGTTTAATTTAGCAAAAAACTTGCGAGATTTAGGAGCATTTACAGCTAAACTATCCAATTTATTAGCATCTAAATCTGCCAAAATTTCAGCCACAGATTGATAACGAAAATCAACTTCAGGGGCAATCATTTTGTCAATGATATCTCGAAGAACCGGATCGGATACCAACTTTTCTTGCCATATCGACTTACCAAGACTAGAGTTTTGCGGAAACTCGTGAATAGATAAACCTGCTAGAACTTCAATCATAACTATACCTAAAGCATAGATATCACTACTGGTAGTCGGTCTACCAACAATTTGCTCTGGGGGTTGGCGCACTAAGGCGATTCTATTATCATCATTGAGATCGCAAATACTTTGTAGAATTCCAAAATCAACAAGAGTGACTGTTTGCTGTGCTCCTGTCAAAATCAAGTTAGAAGGCTTAATATTGCGATGAATCAACCCTTGTTTATGAACTTTATCCAATGCTATTGCAGCATTTTTCAGGAGTTGACGGATTTCTCCCTCAGCAAATAGCTTTGGGCGGTTGAGCTTTTTGCTTAAGCTAATTCCTTCGCTGTAGAGACGAACAAAATAAAGTTCATTGCCATCATCTGTTTCTTCCCAAATCAAATCAAGGGCTTTAAGTGCAGAAAGTTGCTGTAGCTTAGCTACCTCTTGATTTAATACCTCAATCCTAGAATCCAGAGTAACTTTATCTTCAGTGAAACTATGATGAGAGACAGCAAGTTGCTTGACAATGAATAAAGCAGAGTTATGTTCTTGATAAGAAGTGTAGCGGGCTAAATAGGTTTTAACTCCGTTTCTAGTTCCCAAATAACGAATCAAGCGATACTTTTCACCAACAATCCGATCTATATTGAGTAAAGGTTTAAAGTCCTCAGAAATTTGCTGTAGTGAATTGTAATTACGATCTGATTGCCCCGCGACCATTTTTGCTAGGATATTTTGCAACCCAGGGCTCAAATTAACTTTTTGATACCAGTTCTTGGGAATGACTTTCGACTTAGCAATAGCCTCGTAATTTACCGTAGTTAAAGAACTAATTACCAAATGAGCTAACAGTTTTAATTGTCGACGAAATAAAGACTGCTGCTCTTTCAGAGTCAATGCCCTACTAAGAGGAGGGTTAAAAAAAAGTTCTCTGAAATTACCTAAAATATAGCGATCACTGATCTCACTTTTCAGAATATTATGAGGTGAAAAAGTGCACTTAATTAAACGGTTGCGAAATAGATAATCATAGATTCGAGCCATATCCTGCAGAAGGTTTATGATCTCAATTTCATTCAGCTTACGTGACTTCATTGTTGAAGCCAAAATCTCCCCACCAACATACTCATAGATGATGTAGTAGCGAGAGTTCTCGATCAAATGAGAGTAAAGCTTAGGGATTTGCCCGTGAGTGCTCATCTTTTTGACCAGATTGACACGTTCCAAAAAATCTTCTGGAGTTAGCTTTTTCGCTGCTGATTCCGGATCGTAGATTAACTCTAAAACCAGAAGCGAGCTTTGGCGATCTTCTTTGTCACGAACAACGTATGTCGTAATGTCGCGATCGCCTTTAAGAGGTTTAATGACTTCATAACACTCACCAACTGTTGCTTGAGGCTTGAGTCGGGTACGTGATTTTAGATGGCTTTGTTGGGATTCTGAAGCAACAGGCTCATTTTCGCTAGGCTTTTTTTTAGGAGATAAATACAAATCATCTCTAGCCGCCGAATCAATAATTATTTGAGGTTGTTCTTCTGAAGAATTAGCCATACCAAATTATAGCCTAGGTATATTTACTGAACTTTATTTAAATTGCTTAAAGTTACTCGTTGTTAGTCACTCATTAACAGTCACTGTAAGAACTTGTGAGTCCCTATAACTTTAGTGTTGGTCAAGATTAACCCGTATTTCCAGATTTTGACAACTAAATTTCATTGGGACAAAAATCAATAATCAATTTGCTTGATTATTAGATTCTGGAATCTGTTGTGTATGCCAAAGCCCATCAGTTCACCGTATTTTTACGAAAAATTGGAACAAAATTCATATGATTTTTAGCAAAACTACCGAAAAATAGTTCACAGTAGATGATGAATAGTTCTGTAGTATGTAACCTATGACTGTAGATATCAATTCCTGAGGTGATAACTAGCTTTCTCTTTATTAAGCGCTCATTTGCTGGCTAAAAAACTAGAAAAATGAGTAGATACCTAGAGGCAAATCCCTCTGGCATACCTTACCATCGTGGAGGATATTATAGTGCAGAGAAGAATTAAGTAATTTTCTCAGTTAACTAGTGAGCAAGAACAAATTACGGTAGAACTTATGGCTGGTAAAGATCCGTTAGCTAAAAATCTGGACAAAAATGCCAAAATCCCCGGAGTCGAATCTGGAACGCCCAGAGCGGGAGGAAAAGCAAGAGTGAATACTAACTGGAAACCAATAAAGTGGACGAAAAAGAAATTATTTTTTACATCTTTCGGTTTGGGATTTCCTTATGTAGTTGCTGTTGTTGCAACATTTGTCATCGGTGCTTATCTTATAACTTTCACTTTAATCGGTGTCGCTTTGATGGTTTTACTACTTTCTCAATTGACACGGTTAATTGATCGCGACGAATTCTAAAAGAGGAGTAACTACGAGGATTCAATGAGCAAACCAGCATAACTTTAAATCAGGTTTATTCTGCTGATCACCATATTCTTAATTTTTTTAATCATATTTGGAGTCTTGTTTGGGTCTAAAGCCTGGCTTGACTCGGTTCTTAATAAATTTTTTTAGCAAGTAAAGTAGACAGTTATGCGCGAGCCTAACAGATCGGAAATAGATACTCAGAACCTTGATTCTTCCCCCAAAGAAAAAGAAGAGTTAGCCCTAGTGCTCAAAGAAAAAGGGAGTCTGGCCCACGCAGTAGATTGTTACGCCCAGACAGTTGACTCATCTAACTCAATTCTCCAGCTTGAAGATTCTGTTTCTAAAGCCTCTGAAATCTCCAGCTCCTCGATCCAGCTAATTAAAGGTTCAGATTTAGTTAGATCCCGTCGCAAATCTACCAGTAACTTGGCGAACATCATCAACAACTATCCTGGGTTTCTAGAACTTTCTCAATGGAATCGTCAACCTCCTCCTAATATTACGGCAGAAGAAAATGCGGCAGAAACAGCTTTACGTCGTGCAATCGACTATATAGCAGAGAATCGTCTTCAAGAAGCGCTAGAAATCTGCGAAGATACTATTTCTAGAACTCCTCATCTTGCAGCAGCTTACAAAACCAAAGGCAACATCTTACAAAAAATTGGCCACTTTTCTTCAGCGATCGCTTGTTACACTCAGGCCTTAAGTATTAAACCAGACTTTGTTGAGGTTTATGCCAATCTAGGTGGCATATATGCACAACAGCAAAAGTGGGAGCAATCAATTCGCTCTTACGAAAAAGCGATCCAACTAAATCCAAACTTTGCGGGAGCATATCGCAATCTAGCTAAAGTTTTACAAATTTTGGAGCGCCACGAAGAAGCGCTTGTCTATTCCTATCGTTCATTATGTTTGGAACCAGAACAAGCTTCTGCCCAGACTCACTATGATATAGGTGCACATCTAGCAGACAAGGGTAGAGTCGAAGAGGCTCTTGATTGCCTGGAATATGCAATCACCATCAACCCCCAATTGACCGATGCTTATTACAAATTGGCAGAGTTGCTAGAAGAGCAAGGGCAATGGCAACAAGCAGCCATTTACTATCGCCAAGCCATCTTAACTAGCAAGGGTCTAACTTCCAATGAATCACCAAAAGCGCTAAATCCTGCTACACAGGCTCCATCAGAAGCCACAATCATTAGAGTAGAATCCAATCAAAATGAATTAGATCTAGAAATCCAGCGTTATCTCAATGCGATTCGCCAATATCCCAAGTCGGCAGAAAACTATGCCAACTTGGGTAGTCTTTATGCCCAGAAACAAGATTGGGAAAAAGCTATTAGTTGTTACCAAAGAGCGATCACTATCCAGCCTGATTTTGCAGGGGTCTATCGCAATTTAGGAAGAGTATTAGACCGTCTCGAACAGAACCAAGAAGCTATTCAAGCCTGGTTTAAAGCCTTTAGTTTGGAGCCAGAGAAGGCTAGTCCTCAAGAGCATTTGGAACTAGGAAATGTCTTGCTGGAGCAAGCACAAGTAACCCAAGCGATCGCCTGTTACGAAAGAGCCATCGAGATAAAGGCAGATTTTAGTCAAGCCTATTATCAGCTGGGACAAATCCTCGCACAGCAGGGACAAATCACCAAAGCAATTACGCTGTATCGCCAAGCAATTGTTCACAATCCACAGGATGCTATTTCCCTAGAATATTTAGGCGATTTATTATTAGCAACCGAAGACTTAGAATCAGCTAAAGATGCCTACCAGAACTCACTTAAGCTCGATTCTGGCCGATCTAAAGCCTGGCACAATTTAGGAGATATCTACTTGAAGCAAGAGATATTTACTGAAGCAATCACCAGCTACCAAAAAGCTTTACAGATAGATGAAAACTTCAGTTGGAGTTGGCATAATTTAGGAGATGCCTTACTACGTCTCCAAAGATATATAGAAGCAGCTACTGCATACCAGAGAGCAGTAGCGCTCAAATCTGATTTTGCCTGGTCTTACTACAACTTGGGAGAAGCCTTAAGCTTCTCAGTTAACTGGGAAGAAGCCGCGACAGCATACCAAAAAGCAATCTCACTCGACCCAGAGCTACCAGATATTCAAACTAAGTTAGACACCGCACTGAAAGGACGGATCCAATCAGATTTTCAGTCTGCCTACGAGCTATATCTGCAAGCAATTACTCAAAATCCTCAGGAATTAAGTAACTATATTGCAGCAATTGCCATTTATCCTCAGAAACCACAGCTGTACCTAGACTACGCCCGAGTACTTCTAACACAGCAACAACTAGATAAAGCTAATCACATTCTTAAGCAAGCGGTTAAGGTAGAACCTAAACTGACAGAAGCCTATCAACTCTTAGCAGACTTGTCAGAAACTCAGGGGTTCACGGAACAAAGTAGCAACTATCGCTTTCTTGCACTGCAATCTGATCCAGAATCAGCCAGTGTTGACGAGTATTTAAAACTTGGTAATCTTCTGACTGCTCAACAACAACTCAGCAAGGCAGAACAATGCTATCAACAAGCCCTAAGCAAGAATCCTTTGTTGGTTGAGCCTTATTTGTGCCTTGGTAAGCTTATGAGTCAACGAGAAAAATGGGATGCAGCTGAAAAGATTTATCTTGCAGCAGTTGTCCAGCATCCTAGTAATACTGACTTTTATTATCATCTAGGACAAATACAGGGTAAGAAGCAGCAATGGCAAGCAGCTATTACTAGCTATCAGAAAGCAGTTACTTTATCGCCCAATCTCTGGCAAGCTTACCATCACCAAGGAGATGCCTGGCTCAATCTCCAAAACTGGCAAGAAGGGATAGCTTGCTATCGTCAGGTGCTTGAAATTAAGCCAGATGAAACCTGGGCATACCATAATTTGGGCGTAGCTCTAACCAAATTGGAGCAATGGTCAGAAGCAATGCAATGCTACGAAAAAGTCAGTAGTTTAGCCCCTAATTTTTGGACAGATAATCAAGGTAGCTATGAAATTCAAAACCAACTAGGGGATATTCTCTTCAAACAGGAGCAATGGCAACAGGCCATTGTAGCCTACAAAAGAGCTATCAAACTAAAACCCAACTCTTTCTGGTCACAACTCAATCTGGGGAAAGCCTATTACAACCTCCAGCAATGGCAAAATGCGATCGCACCTTTACAGAATGCTGCGCAACTAAATCCTAAATGCGGTTGGTCTCGTTATTATTTGGGTGAGATCTACGCAAGTCTTGAAAAATGGGATCGTGCAGTTGCTAGTTACCGAGCGGCCATTTCAGTTGACAGCAACCTCCCAGAGATTCACGATAAACTGTCTCATGCTTTGCACCAACAAGCCAAGTCTAATATCGCCGATGCACAACGTCACTATCGGGAAAGAATTCGCCAAAATCCCCAAGACATAATCAGCTATCGCAAACTTATTGAACTGAACTCAGAGGATGCTACTCTCTATTGTGGTTTAGCCAATGCTCTTGTTAAGTCTGAAAAAACTCATGAGGCTAGTGTTTATTATCAAAAAGCCCTTGCTCTTCAACCCTCGTATGAGGAGGCTTTGATTAACTTTGGCAAGATTCTTATCTGTCAAAATCGCTGGCAAGAAGCAATTGAAAACTATCAGGAGGCTTTAACTAACAATCCACAAAATAAAAATCTGCTAGCAAATCTAGGAGAAGCTTTGCTGGGTAGCGGTCAATTTGACCGTGCTTTGGAAGTTTATTTACAGACAATTCGCCTTGATCCGGAAAATGCCGAACTACATTATCGGCTTGGTGATGTTTTTGCAGGCAAGGGAGAAACGGCTCAGACAAGTAACTGCTACCGCCGTGCGGTGGAACTCGAAACCAATAACATTTAAATTTAAATTTTATTTCTACTAGATAATATCCATGTTTAAACCGATTACTGATAAAGTAACCGCAGAAGAAGTCAAAAATCGTCTTCTGGCATTTGCCTCGCTACAAGCAGCTCAGGAGAAAGTCGACCAAGACTATTGGTACGGAAATATTTCTACGTACACTCTTTGTTTACGCTTGTCAGGTATTTACGGCGAAAAACAGTTTAACGATGTTATTACAGGGCAAATCGACGAAACACTTAATATTGGTAAATATCCTTATCTAGAAAATGAAGTATTCCTACGTGAAACTGCTCATCTGGATAATGTCAACTTTGTCAAGTGTCTCTATCAAGCCTTTCTAGCCAGAGAGGCTGATGCTGGCGGCCTCGAAGGAAATGTTAACCAATTAGAGAATGGTGCGCCCAGGGAAAATCTTGTCATTGGTTTGCGTAGCTCGGGAGAAGCTGATGGTGTATTTCTTCGAGTCACAGAATGTCTTGATAATCATAATTTTCTCGAAATTGCTTATCGCGTTTACTTAAAACCTGAAAATCACTCAGTGAGATGGGAGCAAGATTTACAGGCTCTGAGCGACGGTTCCGAACGTGAGACAATTTTTCTAGAAGTGAAACAGTTCCAGCAGTTGCAGACAGCCCTTCAACATCGCCAAGGAGACTTTTACTGCTCTGATAGTACTTTTCTGGCCAACACTCAGGTAATGAGTGATGAAGAGTTTGTCAAGCAGCTTTATTTAACCTATTGCAAACGAGAGGCAGATCCAGGAGGGTTAGAAGGAAACGTTAACCAACTTAAAAATGGTGTAACTCGCGAAGATTTACTCTTTGGTTTACGGACATCTGAAGAAGCCGCTAATGTCTTTGTTGACCTTACTTCTGGGTTGGATATTCCCATGTTTATCAAGGTTGCGTACCTGGCATACCGAAAAGAAGACTTAACTCCTGCCCTACAGCAACAATGTTTAGAAACACTAGAATCAGGCAATATTAGACAGACAATCTTACAGGGAGAATTACCTAAAACCGATGTGGTAGAGAGTACTGACACTACACTTGATGCAATTGAGGAGCCAACACGACAAACAGAACCAAAATTAGAAATATCTCCTAGAAAATTAATTGAAGAAAAGTTCAAAAATAGTTATGCCCTAGACGATATAGCTTTTTTGGCAGCAACAGAAGATTTTAGTCACCAAGAATTTATTGAACAAGTTTATCAAGCTTACTTGGGTCGCCCAGCTGATTCAACTGGTTTAGAAGCTCATGTTCAGCAACTCCAACAAGGTATCGCACGAGCTGAGGTTCTTTATACATTGAGAATTTCAGAAGAAGCAGCGAATGTTTTCATCAACCAAACCGAAACTTTAAGCGATCGCGATTTTCTTGAGCTTGCTTATCTTTATTTCCGCAAACAAGAATTAACCCCAGAGCAACAAGCAACCCAACTAGCAAAATTAAAATCTGGAACTAATAGACAAAGCCTTCTAAAGAACTGTCCTTCTTTCGATTTTTTCCACATTGGAGTTGAAGCTAACGCAATAGAGCCTGAACAAAGCACCGCTACCGATAACCCAGCTGACAACCCGCTAGAAAAATTTCTTGCCGATCTCAGTATTGAGGATCCTGACTTTCTCACTCAGCAAGAGCAACTTAGCGATCGCGATTTCGTTCAAAAAATATATCTAACCTTTTTTCGCCGCCCAGCAGATTCAGAGGGCTTAGAGATGCAAGTAGAACAACTTGCACACGGATTATCTCGTTGGGACATTCTTTATGAACTGAGAACTTCAACAGAAGCAGCAAATGTCTTTGTTGAAAACACGCAGGAACTAGACAACTCAAAGTTTCTCGATACAGCCTACAAAATCTACCTCAAAAGAAACCTAGATCCAGACAACAAAGCAGCCTACCAAGAATATCTAGATGCAGGTAATCCCCGTCAAGACATATTGAGTTAACTTCGCCAATTAATTACGTTATTCATCTTTACGCAGCCATATCACTACCTATTCGTTGACTAGCGGAAGCTATTCACTTCTCCTACAAAATTCACGATAATTACCAATGAGTCGACCTAAACTTACTATCGCTGTCCCTTTTGCCGTATTTCCACCATCAGGAATAGAATCAAGGCGAATATTCAATCTTTATCGCCACTTAGCAAGTCAATTTACGATTGAAATTATCTCCCTTGCCGATTCAGGAACCTCGAACTTTCAAGGCATCATCGCTCCAGGCTTAACCGAAGTTAGAATTCCCAAATCTTTAGAACATCAGAAAGCGGAAAGCGAGATGGTGCAAGAACTAGCAGCAAACGTAGCAGACGCAACCCTGATGGAATTATATTGCCTAACTCCACAGTACTTATCTGCCCTTAAAAAATCTACCCAAAAGGCTGATTATGTTCTTTGTTACCAACCTTACCTCCTACCAGCAATTCAAGCCGTAACCAATAAACCTCTATGGTACGAAGCAACAGGATTTGAAACCGACCTCAAGAAAAAACTTCTCCCGGAAAATGAAGCAGGCACAGAGTTTTGGGAAGCTGTCTCACAACTAGAAATGAAGTGCTGTGAGAAAAGTGAATTGATCATCACTCCATCGAAACCACTTAAACAAAAATTAGTATCTAGGTTAGGCGTTAAAGGGAAAAAGATTTTAGCTATTCCTAATGGAATTAACACCCAAAGACTAAACTTCACTTCCTACGAACAAAGATTAGCAAACAAGGCAAAACTAGGTTTAACAGACAGTTTTACCGCTATATACATGGGAACGGGTAGTCCTCACAATGCCGATGAAGCTAGAGGGATTCTGAATATTGCTTCTAAATTACAAGATATCAATTTCTTACTATTAGGAAATGTTGGCATATTTTTTGACCCAAGACTAACACCACCCAACGTCAGGTTTATTCCTAGCATCGATGAAAAGACAAAATCTATCATCATTAGTTCAGCAGATGTCGCACTCAATCCCGTCACCAAATTAACAGACACACAATCAATAATGTTGGAATATTTTTGTCAGGGAATCCCCGTAGTTTCCACACCAAAAGGAGCAAGAGGCCTAAGTATAAACCACGATAAACACTGCTTTATTGGTGAAATATGGCGCTTTCCCGAATTATTATCTAAGTGTCGCCAAGAAGATACTATAAAGAAAGTCAATCGCCTAGAAAATGTGCAAAAATATACTAAGAAAGAATTTGAATGGTCTAAAATTGTTAGACAGTTCGCGAAACAAATTATCTCTGGTAATCTAGCTGCTTAACTGGATTTCAAGCGTGCCACATGTTTAGAGTTCTAAATTAACTATTCGAAGTTAGCAAAATCATTCACTTACGTAGAGTTTAAATCATGAAACAGTATCAGAAATTTTTACTTTTAACCTGTCCTCGCTCTGGAACTCATATGCTCAAGAGTAGTCTAGAAGCAAATCCTCATGTAGTTTGTCTAACAGAAATGTTCAATCCAGACTACATCAAGAGAGAATATGACTATGACGACACTATGCCTGCGAAGCAAGTGTTAGACAAGTATATCTACTGCGACTACAAGCCAGATGTTAAGGCAGTTGGGTTTTGCCATCATCGCATCGGGGCTAAATTTGGTAACTGGCCTCGTTTACTCGATATTTTGCGAGATATGGAAGATATTCACATACTCAGTCTCAGTCGAGAAAATTTATTGCGCCGCTATCTTTCTGTACAGCTACAACAAATTAAGGATCTGAACAAAGCGAATCTAGAGCCTATGACTTTTGATTACAATGAAGTACTAGCAGACTTTGAAAGACAGCGGAGAGTAATTAACCAGTTTAATCACCGTTTCAGAAACCATAAGATTTTTCAAGTTACTTACGAGCAGCTATGTAGCGATTACGAGAATGTAACCACTCAAATGCAAGAGTTTTTGGGCGTACCAATCAACCCAGTAAAACCTGGTACTGGCCGTCGCAATAATCCTCCTATTTCTGATTTTGTTACCAACTACAGTGAACTCAGAGACAAATTTGCTGGTACAGAATGGTCGAATTTTTTTGACGCCTAACACTATTTTGAGTACTAATTCACAGCGGTACTCGCCATAGCTTTTTATCTTTTGGTAGTTAAAGAGCTGTGGTTCATCTATAGATTTTGCTTATATTTTTGTTTTTCAGAACGCTTATATTGTTCGCTTACATTTTAAACTTTGTATAGATAATGGCTGATAAAGTAACTGCTCCTCAATTTGGAATAAATGTCGTAGGCTATGTCCGAGGAGAATTTGGCTTAGGAGAAAGCTCCAGAGCACAAATCAGATCGATTAAAGCTGGTGATATTCCCCATGCAATTTGCAATATAGATTCGACCTCTCATGGAAACGGGGATAATACTTTTACTGAAGAATTTACTGACGAGAATCCCTACGCAATAAACCTACTCAATTTCAATGCCGAGGCAATGCCCGAGTTTTTGGATAATATTGGCGAAGAGTATCTTAAGGGAAAATACAACATTGGTTACTGGGCCTGGGAATTACCAACTTTTCCTCCAGAGTGGGAATGGCTTTTTCAGTATTATGACGAAATCTGGGTACCAAGTGGCTATTGTGCAGAAGCTTTATCAGTAGTCTCCCCAGTACCTGTAGTTAAGATAATGCACAGTATTAACTTACCAGCGCCCAAGCTAACTAGAGAGGAAACGATTATTCCTGATGGCCTGGGTGGGGAGACGCATTTTCCTAAAGATAAGTTTATTTTCCTGTTCATGTTTGACTTCCACAGCACCTTGGCACGGAAGAATCCTTTAGCTGTTATTGAGGCATTTAAGCGGGCATTCCGCAGTAGCAACAATGATGTTGTTTTGATGATTAAATTCTCTAACTCTAAACATTACCCAGCAGAGCTGGAGATAGTTAAAGAAGCGGCGAAAACCCATCCGAACATTCAATTTATTGATGCTCGTCTACCCAAAGATGTCGTCAATGCTTTGTTCTACAATTGTGATTGCTATGTTTCCTTACACCGTGCAGAAGGCTTTGGTTTAACTATGGCTGAGGCAATGTACTATGGTAAACCAGTAATTGCTACTGGTTATTCTTCTAACGTAGAGTTTATGAACACGGGTAATAGCTTCCTAGTACAGTATGACTTAATCAAAGTGTTGAAGGATAGTGGCTCTTACAAGAAAGGTAATATTTGGGCTGATGCCAATGTGGAACATACTGCTGCGCTGATGCACTATGTTTTTCATAACTATGAAGCAGCACAACAAGTTGGCTTAAGAGGGGCTAAAGAAATGAAGGAAATGCTCAGCCCCATGACTATCGGCAAAAAAATTCGTCAGCGTGTCGAAAATATTATGAGCAACCTTGCTCTTAATTCTCAGCAAAACCAAGCTAGTAATCTTCAATCTGACGCTTGGCAAAAGACCGCTCAAAAACTCCAGAAGGAATTGAGCCAATCTCGTCTAGAAGTAGAGCAGCTAAAAGCAAAATTAAAAATCCAAAAAGCTCTCAATTAAATTTTTCTATTTTAAGTCTATTGGAATTAGAGGACGGTATCAACCGTCTTTTTTATTAAAGTAATGTTGAAAAAAGATTACCAACCTCATTATGAATCTGGATTGGCTTTGGCTGCAAATCAAAAATGGCATGAAGCGATCGCTCAATATCGAGAAGCCATAGCTTGCGACCCTCAAGTCGCCAAAGTCTATCGCCATCTGGGAGATGCTCTCAATAAAGTAGAACAGTGGAATGATGCTATTTCTGCTTATCAAAAGACAATTTCTTTAAATCCCAAAGCAGTCTGGGCTCATCACAATTTGGGTTTAGCTTTATTAAAACTTCAGTTACCAGAAGAAGCAATCACATTTTTTCAACAGGCTCTTGAAATAAGTCCTGATTTAGTTTCTGCTTACTATTATCTTGGTTTATCCTGGAAATCTTTAGGTAAATGGGAACGAGCACTCAATGCTTTTCGGAAAACAATTAAACTAGAAGCTAACTTCCGCGATACAACTCTACTTCTAGCGGATACTTTACACCAAAGATCTCAAACAGACCTTAACTTAGCAGTCGCCACTTACCATAAGCTTTTAAATAATCCAAGTGCGGAAGTAGATTACGCATCAGTGAACTACAAGATTGCGACTATTCTTCAGCAAAAACAACAACTAGACCAGGCTCTATTTTATTTACAACAAGCGATAGATCTGGACCCCAAATGCCAAGACTATCTAAACACTTATGCAGAAATATCCAGGCACAAAAGCAAGTTATATGAACCATTAACTACTAGAGAAATTGCAGATCTTAGCTATAGTTTATGGAGCCAGAAAAACCAACTTACTCTTAATAATTTTAAATCCTTTTGCCTACAAACAGTTGATCTGGAGTATCGTCCCACAGTTGGAATTATCTTACCTTTAACCAAGGTAGAAGATTGGGTTGCTGAAACAATTTCTACTATCCAAAATCAAGTCTATCCTCATTGGCGATTGTATATCGTCACCGCCACAAAAACTCAAGATGGACAAGCTTATTGGCTAGACCAAGACTTACACTCTCAGATCCAAGCTTATTCTCAAGCAGATTATCGGATCACTCACATTGTAGGAGATGCGAATTTAGCGGAAGCAGAGTTAGCAAATTTGGCCAGAGTTAAAATTGCAGAAGAATGGACGGCAATCCTAGCACCTCATACTTTTCTAACTCCTAATGCCTTGTTTGAATTTGCTTGTTATCTTCAAGGCCAGACAACTAATCCTGTAGACATCATCTATGGAGATGAAGACAGAATTGATCGGAATAATCTCTTGAGTGAGCCTTGGTTTAAACCACAATGGTGTCCTGAACTATTGCGATCGCGTAACTACTTTGGTTCTGTAGTTTTTGCCCGTACTAAGTTTATTAAGCAACAATCTTTTAGCAGTACATGTGGCAGTGCATATCGCTATGATTTCTATCTAAAGTTGAGCGAACAAACTCAATATATCCAACGGATCCCTAGAATACTAGCTCATTGCCAACACCAAATCGTTAGTGAAACTGATACGAGCAAAGCAGTCATCGCAGCCTTAAAACGTTCAGGAGAAGCTGGGACAGTCAACAGTAATCTAGATTTTCCCGAGATCAAAACCATCCGCTATCAAATAAAACACCAAAAACTAGTTAGCATTATCATCCCCACCCGTAATCTAGGGAAAATCCTTGATCAATGTTTGAGTTCAATTTTTGAACTCACTAGTTACAAAAACTACGAAGTTCTATTAGTAGACAACGGTAGCGACGAATCAGTTACCAAAGAAATTATCCAGAAATGGCAAACCAGAGAGTCCAAGAAGTTCAGAGTTCTTACTTTGGATATTCCTTTTAATTATTCACAGCTCAACAATCAAGCAGTGGCTGCAACCAAAGGTGAATACCTGCTATTTCTCAATAACGATACCAAGGTTATTAGTTCCGATTGGCTTGAAGCCATGGTAGAGCAAGCTCAACGTCCTCACATTGGCGCAGTTGGAGCTTTATTACTTTATCCAGACGAAACAGTCCAACATGCAGGTGTGATTTTGGGCGTTAATGGAGTAGCAGGACACGGACACCGTAACTACCCAGTTAGTAGAAGTGGCTACAAACAAGCTCTTGTAACAACCACTAATTACTCTGCTGTAACTGCAGCTTGTATGATGTGTCGGCGAGAAGTATTTGAACAAGTTGGCGGCCTGAATGAGAAGCTAGCAGTTGCCTACAATGATGTTGATTTTTGTCTCAAACTTCAGCAGCAAGGCTACTACAATGTCTGGTTGCCCCATGTACGTCTTTATCACTTCGAATCTCAAACTCGAACCCCAGAAGATACCCCTGACAAGCAAAAACGTATCCAGCAAGAAGTGACTTATATGGAGCAAACTTGGGGAACAATAGTTAAAAATGACCCATGTTATCACCCCAATCTCACGAGAGATAAAGAAGACTTTGGCTTAAGTCTACAAAATCAAGTAGAGGTCAAAGCAATTACCTTGGCTGAAGTTACTTCAACAGAACTCAAAAGTTTCTTCATAGATGAGCCTAAATTAGGGCATATTGCTCAAAAATCTCTAGAGGTAGTTGGATGGGTGCTGGGAAATAAGACTCAAACCACAGCCGTGGAAATCCATCATCAAGGAAAAGTGATCGCGCAAACACCAGTTGACCAAAAACGGCCTGATGTCGCTCGGGTATATCCCCAGATTTCTCAAGCAACAAATTGTGGCTTTAGCACAACGCTCAAACTAGATCAGTTACCACGCCAAGCAGAACTAGTTCTCTATACCTGCCTGACAAACAATACCAAAGTAGAGTTAGGCAGAATCCAACTGTCATAGATCAGGACAATCCCAGGCAAAGAAGACCCTGAGGAGGGAAAAATCAGGCGAGTCATCCTAGCATCAATAGTATTTAGTTACCCATATGAAAGATTTATCAATATCCCAAATAAAATCATTTCGAGATTGCTTGCAGAAAGCAGAATCAGCTGTGAGTAGGGGCGACCTTACATTTGCGATCACCAGTTTTCAAACAGCACTGGAAATGAACCCCAACAGCACAGCAGCATCTCATGCTCTGGGAAATCTTTATCTAACAATGGGTAAGTGGGAAGATACAATTGCTCTTTATGAAAAAGTTCTGGCAATTAATCCTAATTTTGACGGAGCGTACTACAACTTAGGAGAGGCTTACTCTCAACTCAAGCAATGGGAAGAGGCGATTGTCTCCTATCAACAAGCTTTGGATCTCAATCCAAATTTACCCCATGTCTATCAGAAACTAGCAAATTCTTTTTATCAAAGAGCGAATCTAGATCGTCAGACTCTACTCGACAACTATCAACAAAAGATCGACGAAAATCCCTATGAGGTAGATAATTACCATCAGGCAATTGAACTGAATCCTCAAGATGTTCTACTCTATTACGGTTTAGGCAATGCTTTGGTTTACAACCGCAAAATAGATGAAGCCATCGTCGCTTATCAAATGGCGGTCCAAATCGATCCAGACTATGAACCAGCCGTTATTCAATTAGATAAACTACAAAACCGTGGTCAGGCCGATGGTTCCCTAGCAAAGGATACTATCAGCACCCCTGAACAAAAACTCCAACAAGCCAAAAAAGTTTTAGAAAATTTAAGTCGAATTGTTTTAGACAACTTTTTAATTACTTCTAGCAAACTTACTTTTCCTCAAGTTGAAGAACCAAGAGTCAGTGTTATTCTCATTCTCTATAACCGAGCAGAGCTAACTCTAAGCTGCCTACACTCACTGTTGCACCAAAGTTTTCACAATTATGAAGTAATCATTGTTGATAATAAATCCAGCGATCGCACAGTAGAACTTCTTGACAGAATTGAAGGAGCAACTGTTGTTCGTAACCAAGAAAATAAACACTTCTTATTGGCTGCAAACCAAGCCAGCAAGTTGGCCACAGGAGAATATTTACTCTTTTTAAACAATGATGCGCAAATTCTGGGTAATAGTTTAGAAGCTGCCGTACAAACTATTAGCCAAGATTCAGAAATTGGGGCAGTAGGAGGCAAAATAATTCTGCCTGACGGGACTCTCCAAGAAGCAGGAAGCATTATTTGGCAAGACGGTTCTTGTCTAGGTTATGGCAGAGGAGATGACCCAAGCGCCAGTCTCTATATGTTTCAGCGCGAAGTAGATTACTGTTCGGGCGCTTTCTTACTGACTCCCCATCAGTTATTTGCAGAATTAGGTCGCTTTGATGAGGCCTAT
>CAZSEZ010000069.1:0-17177 GCA_964606015.1 uncultured bacterium | reverse complement strand
CTGGATTATCGGCTGCTGGTGCTGCTGGTGTTGCTGGTGTTTCTGGATTGTCAGCTACTGGAGCCTCTGGTGTTTCTGGAGGTTCAGAGATATCAATAATTTCTCCGGGATTTGGTCCTGTTATATCTGACATATTGCCAGATTGCGATCGCACTATGCCATCAGTAGCTAATAACCAAGTAAAGATCAAGCTAATTTTGATGAGATAGGATAATACTCTCATTGTGAATCCCCCAGAAAGAAGTCTGTTATAAGAAGCTAACTCTAAAAAGAAAAACTATAGCCAAGGCCAAAAATCAATCTGGCTCCATCTCCAGCCGACCCCGTAACATCAGTAACCGCAGGTACTATCGCTAGAGGAATACTTCTGAAAGGAACAATCGAAGCACCAATAGTTACATCCTGACCACTCCACTCTGTAATCAGACTGACTGGCTGAATAACTTTGAGTGCTACTGAACCGAAAACCCCTAGAGATTCCACTCCGTTATCAATATTCGATTCGGAACGAAACTGACCTCCTCCAACACCTAGGGTAGTGTAGAGCTCGCTAAATGCCTTAGTGCGATCTTTCTTGAGAACAAATCTTTTGCTTACTGCACCAAAAACAGAGGAACCACCATCAGTCACCCCCCATGACACTACTCCCTGAGTACCTATTGCAACACTAAAGTCTTCAGGTAAACGACGGTGCAATTTAAGATTGATGGCACCATCTCTAAAAGGACTACTCACATCTACTAGAGTAACCCCCACTTGTAGACCAACACTTTTCCGAGCATCGCCAAGCCCGAATCCAAGGCCAATTACTCCATCAGCCTGATCTCTAAAGCGAACGCGCTCTTGAAAGCCAAAACCGACACCAGCACTACCCCAAGAAGGCCCGTAAGCAGAAGGATTAATAATCGTTACACCGGGAGATATTCGATATGGCCTCCTAACGGGTATCCTCAGAGGAATTCTCTGTGGTTCAAACCGTTCTTTTCCATCTTGTGGAAGACGGCGTAACGATGGCAGACCAGAATTATCGGAGATATCACCAGAAGCAGCCAGCAAATCATCTAAAAACTGATCGCTGTTCAAACTAGCTGTTGAATCAGCGGTGGTTTCTGTAGTTTGTGCTTGAGTAGAAGAACAGAAAAGATTAAGTATAAATAGGCTAAAAAATAATCTAAGATTGACTTTCAATATACATTTCCTTTCTACTAGCGAGAAAAAAATAACAAGCCGAACCAAGCATTACGAGACTAGTTGAAAAACCAGGCTAGAGCGATCTTGCCAAAAATACTCAAGATAAGAAAGTTGATAGCCACTGAGACAATATCAGAAAAATTTCTTATCTATAAGTTTGCTTGAAGTAGCATTCTTTAAGTACTTCAATGGTCCGCCAAATCACTAGATTCCTTCCCGAAAATCTCCTAACTGCAAATCTCTAAGCTACTACCAAGGCCACCAAATGGGTCGGTAAGGAGAGTCAATAGTCTCTAAAATCCCCCCTCTAGTAACCATCGCAGAACATTCTAATGGCTTGAGCAGATCAAAGACACAGTCAGGACTATAATTATTGTTGAGAGAGAAAATCTCTTCGCTATCCTCTGCAGAGCACTTACCATTTTCACGAGTTACCATACAAATCGCAGTCCTATCTTGCTGCTCTTCTCTCGCGATATAACGGACTTCTCTATCCTGAGATAGAGTCTGTAGTTTAGTTGCTGCCTGCTGGCAAATATCTTCACTAGATGCACCTGGCAAAAGATAGTCCTGATGCCAGCTCATCAAAGGAGTTAGTACGCTGTTACCAGGAGTATGAGCATACATTGTGGAACTATTAGCTTCTGTTGCGCACAAAAACAAAGTCTCGGAGGAACTCTGAGCATAGCTTTCTCTGGCATCAAGGGAACTAGTATGTGTAGCTATCGCTAAAGCAGCAACTCCCAAGGAAACAAGTTTTTTCATGGCTATCTAAATGGATTTGTGGTGTGTATTTAACGAAAAGTTTGACGGTTTAAACTAATGAAAATGAAATAGCTAGCAAAACTTTTAATACATGAAATTACTAAAGTTTAAGTTTCCAATAAGTTTGGATACTTATCGTAGCAATTTCACGCATTTAGTACAATTGTCGTATGACAGTTAATAAACAGTACATATACCTAGATTTTACCTAACTGCTAACTTTGCTTTAGGGAGAAATACTTAAACAAAAATGAAGAATAGTTATATTTCTGTTGCAATGGCTTTACTTTATCATCAAAATTGTTTTTTGATGCAGCTAAGAGATGATAAGCCATCAATTCTATATCCTGGATACTGGGGCCTGTTCGGCGGACATTTAGAGGAAAAGGAACCACCAAAACAAGGTCTAATCCGTGAGGTCCAAGAGGAGATAGAGCACGATTTACAGCAACCTCAATATTTTCGCTGTTATGGAGATCGAGAAGTCAAGCGACATATTTTTTATGCACCTCTGACAGTAAAAATTTCCACCTTAGTGTTAAACGAAGGACAAGACCTTGCTTTAGTTCCTATCGAATCGATTCAACAAGGAGAATACTACTCTTCTAAGATCAACCAGACGAGGAAACTCGGACCAATTCATCGACAGATCCTGCTTGATTTTGTAACTTTTGCAAAGGCGAATCATCTCAAGTTGAGTTAAAAGCTATTTTTTTTTGTTTAAAATAAAAAAAGTAGGATTTGCTTAGAATAGATTTAAGAGGGGAATCTTGACCCTCGCAGATAGTAGAGATTTAACCATATGAGTAAAGTAAAGCGATTAGTCACTATGATCGCTACATCGGTGTTGGTGGCATCCGCAGGTTCACCTGTAAAGGCAGAATTGGAAGACAGTCCGAAGACTGTAGTGGATGAAGTATGGCAGATAGTCCATAACGAATTTGTTGACCGCCAATTCAACCAAGTCAATTGGCTCGAACAACGCCAGGAATTACTCAGACAAGACTATCAAGATACAGATTCGTCATACAAAGCAATTAGGCAATCTCTGAAAAAATTAGGAGATCCTTACACAAGATTTCTTAACCCCAAACAGTTTGAGGAGTTAACTAGTCAAACATCAGGGGAGCTTTCTGGTGTTGGTATTAGGCTATCAATTGACGAGCTAACCAAACAGCTCACAGTAGTTGAGCCTCTAGCAAATTCCCCAGCGGATCAAGCAGGAATCGAACCAGGGGATGCCATTACCGCAATTGATGGTAGACCTACTTCCTTGATGAGTTTGGAACAGGCATCCGAGCAAATCAAGGGGGAAATTGGATCCGAGATTAAGCTCAAAATCTCTCGGGCTAATCTAACTGAAGAGTTTGAAGTGACTCTTGTCCGAGCGCAAATAGAACTACCCGCCGTTAACTACAGCTTGAGTAAAACGAAATCTTCTCGGGTGGGCTATATCAAACTAGACGAGTTCAGCTCTCATGCAGCCGAACAAATGGAAAAAGCGATCGCTGAACTCCACGATGAGCAAGTTACAGGCTTTGTTCTCGATCTCAGGGGTAATCCAGGTGGTCTACTCTTCTCTAGCGTCGAGATTGCGCGTATGTGGCTCGAAGAAGGAGCGATCGTCTCGACTATTGACCGAAAAGGTGGCAATCAAAAGTTTTCTGCTAATGGTAAAGCTCTAACCGATCTACCTTTGGTAATTTTGGTTGACCGCTATTCTGCTAGTGCCAGCGAAATTCTAGCCGGAGCACTCAAAGAAAACGGCAGAGCAACAGTTGTGGGCACCAGAACTTACGGCAAGGGAACAGTTCAATCGGTTCATCCTCTTTCAGATGGCTCTGGGGTAGCAGTTACAATTGCTCGCTATTTCCCTCCTAGTGGGCAAGACATTAACTATAAAGGTATCGCTCCAGATATCAAAGTAGATTTAACTGCGGAACAACAATTGACCTTCAATATAAACCCTAGCGTCCGTGGAACAGAAGCTGATCCTCAGTATGCAAGAGCAATTCAAATCTTGGATGCGAATAGTACTAGTACTAGTACTCTACCCTAGAATTAATCGATATTAGAATCGAGCGTGCCCTTCGAATAACAAGATTATCGAGTTAATCAGACAACTTGCAAATTCAATCTACGAACATTTACGTAATTAAAGGGAAGATGTAAGCTTAGACAACTAATATGGGCACGCTGAGATTATAATCCCAACCTCATACAGTTTTTTAAGATGCAGTCTTCTCTTAATCAAAGTTCGACAGCAAACAGCGCCAGTAAAGCTTCAACAATCGAGGAAGTAGGAATTGTTATCGGAGCCAAGGATTTGGCCCCTCACATGGCTAGTCATGACTTTTTGAAAGCTAGTGGAATTGTTCCTCAAGATTGGGAACTATCCAAACAACCAGCTCAAGGCAGTGCTGGAATACAGCTTAGCTATACAAACGGGTTAAACATTACAGCCCAACCTCGTACTATTACTTTTAGCGAAACTATTACGGGTAAAACTCCTGAGAAAATTTTTATTGCCAAACTCGCAGAACGTTATGTCAGTAAGCTTCCCAACGCAGCATATTTGGGAATGAGTTGCACGCCTAAAATACTAATTCCTTACCCTAGTAACCCCAGTGCCGTACGCCAATTTATTGGACAAAGGCTATTAGGCTCTGGTTCTTGGAAAAATATTGGTAAGACTCCAGTACAAGCAGGAATCAATCTAATGTATATGTTGGAACGCTGCCAATTAACTATTAGTGTTGCAGAAGCAAAATTACAACAGGCGAATAAACCTGCTTTAGCTGCAATTCTTTTCTCTGGGGGTTTTAACTACAACGTTGCTCAAGATACGTCCTCCGAGCAAAGATTAATTCAGCTGAAAAAAGCTCTTAACTTTTGGCAACAAGATCTACTCGAATTTCGCGACATTGTAGCTACTAAGTTCATGGAAATTCCTGAAGCAACAAGCACATTAGGTAGTGGAAGTCTCTTCCCTGAAATGTAGTCTGTTTGTTAAAAGCTGAGTCCCTTACAGATTTATTTATTAGGTTACAATCGGCGAAGGGAATCAACCCCGACGCCTCTTATGTCAGTTTCTATGCCACATCCAGAGACAATTGTTCAGTGTTCAAACCCAAGATGCTCTAAGCCTAACAGCTTGGCAACTCATTTTTGTAAGCAGTGCCGCACTCCCATAGTTAAGCGCTACTTGTGGGCAATTGATATCAATAACTTGGTTGAGGAGCAGGTAGAGCTAGAAACTACAGATAAAGGGGAAGTACCTGTAACTCGATACGTTCCCTTCGGTGAGCGGATTTTCCTTGATACTAAGCCAGCACATAAAAAGCCTAAAAACTCTGATTCGACAAGCTCAGATTTACCAGATGAAATAGTTAGTTACTTACAGCTATTGAACTATTTCCCTCATGTTCCTAAAGTTCATGCTCGATTAGGAGACAGCGATCTCTGGCTTTTGGATTACGGAACGATACCTCTTAACTCTAATGGAGAGCCAATTTACCCTGATTTATTACCTCGTATCGAATCGGTCTGGGCAGATAGTTCCTCTTGTAAGCAACTAAGTTGGTTGCTCCAATTAGCTAGTTTGTGGCAACCTCTAGCCAAAAAATCAGTACGCAAAACTTTACTAAAGCCAGAACTAATTGCTATTAATGGGTCTTTAGTCCAGCTCATAGAGCTAAGTCATAACGAAGATTTCTCGATCAATTTGTCAGATTTAGGAAGATTATGGTCAAGCTGGGCAGAGTCCGCACAACCTCAAATCAAGGAAGTACTCTTAGAACTAACCCAACAAATGTGTATCGGGGGAATAGCAACTATTTCCGAGGTAATTGTGGTACTTGATGGAATTCTAGAAATATGTTCCCAATCTCAAGAGTACCGTGCAGAAACCTATGCAATCAGCGAATCTGGTCCTAGGCGTAAAAATAATCAAGATCACGCACACCCGGACTCTTCAGATCTCATCCAGGTAGAAGGTGCAAGTCATTCACTTGCTATAGTTTGCGATGGAGTAGGAGGGCATGAAGGCGGAGAAATTGCTTCACAGCATACAGTTAAATATATAAAAGACCGCTTGATTAATTTTGATTGGAACCCTTTAGAAACTAGCTCATCTCAAATTATCAGCGAGCTTACAGATCTAACCAACGAAGCAAATGACGCCCTCAACGAGCGCAATAACCATGAGCAGCGGCAGGAAAGACAGCGCATGGGCACAACTCTAGTGATGGCATTGGCACGAAAATACGAACTTTTCCTTAATCACGTGGGAGATTCCCGGATTTATTTGATTACTCCTGAAAGCTGTCATCAGGTTACTACCGACGATGATTTAGCATCTAGAGAAACTCGCTTGGGCTATGCTTTATATCAAGATGCTCTTAGATACCCTTCTGCAGGAGCCCTGATCCAGGCTTTGGGCATGCGTCACTCTGATGCATTACATCCCAACTTACGGAGAATAGTTGTTGAAGGGGATTATGCGTTATTACTTTGTACTGATGGTTTAAGTGATTTTGACCGAGTAGAGCAATATTGGCGCGATGTACTATCTCCAGTATTCACAGGTAAGTGGGATCTAACTACTGCGGTCAAAGCTTTGATCAAGATTGCTAATGAAAGAAACGGTCATGATAATGCCACTGTTGCGCTAGTTCATTTTCAAGTTAAGTCCAATTCTGGTAATGAGCGCATTGTTACTTGGGATGATATTGAACATTTTTTAAATGATTCGAGCAAAATTTGGGAAGATGAAAATCTTACAGAAGACTCTTTCTTTGAGGCAGATTCTTTAGTTGAGTTCTCGACGACAGTCCAAGACCTATCGGATACGCAAATTGCTGTTGCCCCTACTCATAATGCAACTATTAGCTCCACGAATTCTCCAAAATCCAAAAACAGATCTACTCTTGCAATAGTTGGTAGTTTAGTCTGTATATTCCTGGTCAGTGCCGGAATTTGGCTACTTGGTTCTAATCAGAGAGATCAAGAATTATCTCCACAGAATGAATCTTTTAAACTCAGAGAGAACAGAGTATGGGGATAAAGGCAGAAGAAATACAACACCATGCATTTATTGCATAAAAAAATGCAAATCAATCATCTTGAGTTGCCATCTTGCAACTAAATCCGCAAAACTGGGAATGGCTAGAATCCATCAGTATAAGGTGACCTCACACTATGAAGGCAGAAGATATTGTTTCATCTAACTTGGTCTCACTTCAGCAGATCCAAGAACAAGCCACAGCGGAAAACTGGTTAGAAGTAAACTACCATCTACAACAACTACCCTGCCTCGCCAATCAGGCCAAGTTTCAAGCTACAGAAGCAAAAGTCAAAGCCCAAGTCATTGAGCTAGCCTTAAAAGTTTTAACCGCAGGAGACTTCCAACAAAAGTGGCACATAGCCAAGCTTTTCCCCTTAATGGGACAAGATGTCATCCCATCCTTGACAGCCTTAGCTAGTCAAAATCAAGCCGACAGTGAAATAAAATGGTTCGTCGCTAGCATTTTAGGTAACTTTAAAACTCAGGTTTCCGTAATTGCCCTAACAAAAATCTTGCAAACTACCGAAGAGCCTGATTTAATTGCTATCTCAGCCAAAAGCCTAACTCAGATCGGGGATTTAGCAGTTGATACTTTAATTACTCTTCTAGAAAAACCGCCCCATCGTCTAATTGCAGCTAAATCTTTGGCTCACATCCGTCTTGCATCTGCATTACCAAGTCTCTGCAACTTGGTGAAAGATGACAACCCTGAAATTAGACTATTAGCAATTGAGGCTTTGGGTAGTTTCCATAGCCCAAAAGTTACCCAACTACTGTTACAAGCTCTCCAAGATACTAGTAGCTCGGTACGCAAAGAAGCGGTAACGGCATTAGGCTTTTGTCAAGATATAGAAGATCGAACCAAGATTATTGAACAACTTGAACCTTTACTTTATGACTTGAATCTAGATGTCTGTCGACAAACCACGATCGCTTTAAGCAGAATGAAAAGTGAATCTGCTAGTCGTGCCCTCAATAAAGCGCTGCAATCAGAGCAGGTTCCTCTCGTACTAAAAGTAGACATTATCAAAGCTTTAGCCTGGAGTGAAGTAAGCCTAGCCCTAGAATATCTAGAAGCAGCTTGTAAACGGGAAAATAAGATTATTTGCCAAGAAATCATCACAGTTTTAGGACGCATTTCTACCACTGAGTTAAAGCCTAAAGCGATCGCTATATTGAAAAATTTTTGGCGCTCTAGCAACCCCACTACTATAGATTTTGCTAGTAAAAAAGCCTTAGCAACTGCACTGGGAGAACTCCAGGCAGTGACGGCACAAAACATCCTGCAACAGCTAGCCCAAGACGCCAATAGAACAATTCAGCTACATGCACTCTCTAGCCTTAAAAAAATCGAAATAAAGCAAGGTTCCTCTAGCTAGAATGTTGTATCTTGAATCTGGTAATTATAAATTCCTAGATCATGAGTAAATTACGTAATATCTTGATTGGTGCTGGTGTAGCTGCTGTTGGGGCGATCGGCACAAAGAAAGCAGTAGATTATTTTAAAAATAAAGATAAGGAAGAAGTTATTGATGAAACAGTAGGTGATGCGATCACTGCTGCACCTGATGAAGTTACATATGCTACGGTAGATCCTGCTTCCGTTCAGGATTTTCTTGATAAAAGTTTTGGCAACCCAGGACGCTACACTCCTACCCGCTCACCAAAAATCTTTGAATATCAAGACGAAGACTACATGGTCATCTGGGCACGCGATAACGAAAAAGATAAGAATCAATTATTAGCATTCAAGTACACCGATGCGGGTCGTCAAATGGTAGCTAGCGTAGGTTATACCGCAGACACAACTGACTACAATCTCAAGCTAGATGGTACTTCTTTCGCTGTTGATGTCAATGGAGAACAGTTGGTTTCTGGTCAGGGAAATACAGATGGTGCAAGCGACATAGATTTCGTTTTAGCAGCCTAACAACGTAGAACAAGGAGAAAAGGTGCAAAGAAAAACATCAGGACAACTCAAGACTCTCCAAACCGCTGAATCCTGAATTACTTTAACCCAGTCAAAAATATCCTTACTCCTTGTTCCTAGAACCCTACAGCAAAAGAGCAATCCATTGTTAGAGCTTTTTTGAGTAAGGTTTTGTATTGAGAACCTTTAATAGTATAAGAACCAAAACGTTCTAAATGGGGATTTTGCAACTGAGCATCAAACAAAAAGTAACCGCGATTGCACAGATGTTCAACTAGCTTTACCATTGCCACTTTAGAGCCTTCAGGAATCTTGAAAAACATCGACTCGCCAATAAATAAACCACCAATAGCAATTCCTAAAATCCCCCCTGCCAAGCGATCACCCTGCCAAGTTTCAAAGCTATGTGCCCAACCTGCTTGGTAAAGAGCCAGGTAAATTTCCTTAAGTTGCGGAGATATCCAAGTAGTCTCGCGATCAGCACAGCCGTGACATACCGCCCCAAAATCACGATCAATAGCTACACTAAAACGCTCTTGGTTAATGACTCTACGCAAAGATTTCGGATAGCGGAAGCGATCATCTAAGGGGATTAAGGTACGTTGATTACTAGAGTACCAGCCTAAATTACTGCCATCATCGTCTGCCATCAAGAAATAACCCTGACTATAGCCACTAATAATCCTTGAGATATCTAAATCTATGTTCATAATTCCCTACAACAGACAACAATAATGTTTAGATATTAAAAATAGCCAGTTCTTATGGGAACCGACCATAACAGATAGATGAACCAAGAAGCTCAACCAATCCCACCCATCACACTGCCACCTGTAACCGATCCAAGTATAGAAAAAAAATGGCTTAAAGAGACATTACACGAGTGGTTAGATGCGGAATTCTTACCAGAAGCAGTTAATGAATCCATTGCAATCAGAGCTTCTGAAATTTTTATGCGTCAACGGATGGAAGGAGAAAATGATTTAGGTTCTTTGGTGATTGCAATCGTTACAGAGATGGCATCTTTTGATTTTAGCCGCAGTTTTTATGGTGAATTTGCGATCGCAAATGCTGTCAGCGATCTAATTCTAGACAGTTTAGGGATAGATCGCTGTTGCGGCAACTAAATCTTGTGATTCAAGTCAAAATAATGATTCATGTGCAATTCACTAGTCTACAAGCTCTAGAACAGAGAAAAAACAAAACTATCAATTACCATTCCTGCACAAAGCAACATCATGTAAAGAATGGAAAACTTAAATAAGCCACGCGCCAACTGATTATCAGTAGGCGCTTGAAGCAACTGCCAAGACTTGATAAGTAGGTAATAACCTAAAATAGCTGCGATCGCAGTATAGATAGCTCCTAAAACGCCTAAAGGATAGACCAACAACAAACTACAAGGAACAGTTAGTAAGCTATAGAGCCAGATTTGTTGAGCGGTGACAGCTTCACCTTTGACAACTGGCAACATGGGAACACCCACCTGAGCATAATCCTCTTTGAGCATCAGAGCCAAAGACCAGAAATGAGGTGGCGTCCATAGGAAAATTAGGACGAATAATAACCAAGGGGCCAGACTGAGATTTCCCGTTACCGCAGCCCAACCTACCAGAGGAGGGATCGACCCAGCAGCACCGCCGATAACAATATTTTGCTCAGTGTGACGTTTTAACCAGTGGGTATAAATCAGCATGTAGAAAACTATGCCAGACATGGCCAACCCAGCAGCCATAAAATTGGCACCTATCGCCAAAACTAGAAAAGACAAGGTACCCAGAATGGCGGCAAAAATAACTGCTTGAAAAGGCTGAATTTCCCCTGAAGGCAAAGGACGCTTGCGAGTCCTTACCATGTCGTAGTCGATATCTCGGTCATAGATACAGTTCATTACTTGGGCTGAGGCTGCTGCGAGAGTTCCTCCAGTAAGAGTTACCACAAGTAACAGAGGATCAATTCTACCTTTAGAGGCGATCGCCATAGAGGCAGCAGTCGTAATCAGTAGCAGAGGAATGATCCGTGGCTTCGTCAGTTGAATATAGCTTTTAACTTTGTCTGAAAATTTGCGATCGCTAGAAGCGATATTGGTTCCGATCATAAGTTTGTGAATGGTTAGTTTTTAAAGATTGGTAGTTAAATTAAGGGCAAATGAAAACTATTACTTGAATGCTGCATCCCTCTTAGCTAAAACGGTGAAAGCAACTAAAACTCCTAGTAATGACGCCCCGATCAATTGGTGAGTAACAGTCAAAATTTCAACTTGGAGATGCAGTTTGTAGGTGGCAATCCCCAACATAATCTGGCCTGCAACGAGCAAAGCAGCAATCGTCGTCAAATGACGCAAATTCACTGGTAGCGCTGGAGTATGCCAGGCTCGCCAGACTAAAAACAAAGTAACTAGAGTCGGAGGAAAGACACCGATGATATGTCCGTTCATCACACTACAAAGTTGTGAGCCAGCAAAGCACTGATGTAACGCCCAACGAGATGCGACTAAGCCACCAAGAATACTCTGTAGATAGACTAATAACGTAGCAACTAAACCAAATTGAGCAAGTTTATTAGCAACTCCGGTGGGTTTGATAGGTAAAAGGCTAGTCCCAATCGCGACCAAAGTCGTAAAGAAGAGTAGCGCAGTCCCCAAATGAGCAGTGACGATGTCAAAACGAAGTAGCTGAGTCACAGTCAGCCCGCCTAAAATACCTTGAAACACAATCAAAAATAAGGCGAAGCTACTAGCATAGGGTAGCCAGATAGGGAACTGTTTACGCCACCACCAAGACAAGCCAACAAGTGCGATCGCTCCTGTGCCAATAAGGGCAGCATCCAGACGATGAAACCATTCCAAAAAGACTTGTAGATTCATTTGACTGGCGGGCACTAGCTGTCCGTAGCACAAAGGCCAATCAGGACAAGCTAACCCCGCATTCATAACCCTAGTAGCGGAACCTACCGCCATCAAAAATAAAGTAGCGATCGCAAGTTTCCAAACTAACCGACGGAGAAAAACAGTCGGTTCTATTTTGAACTTTGGCTTGAGATGCGAGGATTGTGACTGAAGACTTGATTCTGTCATTTGTTAAAAGTCGTATAGATCGTTAATTATTAATTTGTTAATACGGTCTTAGCTATATTTAATGGGTTTGTTTCTTTTACTGTAGCGAGCTTATTTTTAGAGTGAATCTTGTTTCAGCTATTCTTCAGATTTGTTTTAAGATTGCTATCCCAAATTAACCCTTTTCTCAGTAACCCAAAAAACACTTAAACAACCTAAAGAAAAACAAAAATAATCTTGATAAATCAAGGCTAGAGACCTTTTAAAATAAAGTAGTCAGCTATTTTCGTGCATTTTTTGAAACGAGATTAGATACATTTATTAACTGTTTTTAGATTAACGGATAATTACAATCCTAAAAAAAACACAAAGATTCAAACAAACAACCTAATTGTATCCCCCTTCTTCCTTGAGTTTGTCCTAACCTGATAAGTAACATTCACTAATTTCTAGCTAACATACTTTAGTCTTTAATCAATTTATTTGTGTCACTAGCTAGATGACACACCTTGATGAAATTATCACCTGTGCAATAATTTTTGACCTAATCTCCTTAACCAACTAACAATACGGTGTATATCCTGTGAATATTCCAAGTAACATCCTGACGCTGATTGCGGGGGTGGCAATTACTCTAATTAGTCTTTGGTACGGCCAAAACCACGGACTTTTACCGGTGGCGGCTTCGGCAGAAGCTAGCGAAATTGATGGTTTATTTAACCTGATGATGACAATCTCTACAGGACTATTTTTCTTAGTCGAAGGAGTGCTTGTCTACTGCGTTATTAAGTTCCGTCGGAAAGCAGGCGATCGCACTGATGGGCCTCCTATTGAAGGTAATGTGCCCCTAGAAATCCTCTGGACGGCGATCCCCACTGTAATTGTTTTTATTCTGGCGATTTACAGCTTCGAAGTCTATAACGACTTAGGGGGACTAGATCCCATGGCTAGCCACGACCATCAAGGTCATCAAGAAATGGTAATGACCCCAGAGCAAACTCTCGATTCTACAGCCGATTCAGGTTCTCTCGTTGCCATGGATAGCTCTAGCCTGGCACTGGGCTTAGGAAAGTCGCCAGAAGCAGCAGCCCAGCCGATGCAGGTTAATGTCAACGGCATCCAGTATGCCTGGATTTTCACCTATCCTGACAGTGGCATTGTTTCCGGGGAACTGCACGTTCCTGTGGATAAACCAATCAAGCTCAACATGAGTGCAGGAGACGTTTTACATGCTTTTTGGCTACCTGAATTTCGCATCAAACAAGACGTAATTCCTGGTCGCGATACATTACTCACCTTTACCCCTACCAAAACAGGTCAGTATCCGATTATCTGTGCAGAACTTTGTGGCGCTTATCACGGAGGCATGAAAACAACTCTAACTGTACATTCGGCAGAAGACTACGAGCAGTGGCTCCAAGACAATACAGTAGCAACCGCAGAGCCAGAAAAAAATGTAGCTCTTAATAATTAATTGAACATTTAAAAGCGAGTACTGTAGCAACGCACATTTAACAAGTTTTCTGCAAAGGGTTGGCTGCTAATCATGACAAGCAATCAACCATTAAAAATCAACCGTTTAACAAACATGGAACACACACACCCACAAAGAAAGTGGCAAGACTATTTTGGTTTTAGCACTGACCATAAAGTCATTGGGATTCAATACCTTGTCACAGCATTTTTCTTTTACTTGATCGGCGGAGCCTTAGCTGAGGTAATGCGTACCGAACTGGCAACCCCCGATCCCGATCTGGTTCAGCCAGAATTTTATAACCAGCTAATGACCATGCATGGGTCGATTATGCTTTTCCTGTGGATTATTCCTGCGGGAGCTGCTTTTGCAAACTATTTGATCCCATTGATGATTGGGGCAGAGGATATGGCTTTTCCTCGTCTCAATGCAGTAGCTTTTTGGATGATCCCTCCTGGCGGGATATTTTTCTTGAGTAGCTTTTTTGTCGGCGCGCCTCAAGCAGGGTGGACTTCTTATCCTCCGCTGAGCCTTGTTAGCGGCAAGTGGGGAGAAGAGATCTGGATTCTGAGTATTTTGATTTTGGGAACATCTTCGATCTTGGGGGCAATCAACTTTGTCACCACGATTTTTAAGATGCGCATGCCCGATATGGATATCCACTCCATGCCTCTATTTTGTTGGTCGATGTTGGCAACCTCAGCCCTAATTCTTTTGGGAACTCCTGTCTTAGCTGCTGCCTTGATTTTGCTCTCTTTTGACTTGATTGCAGGGACGGCATTTTTCAATCCTGCGGGGGGAGGCGACCCGATAGTTTACCAGCATATGTTCTGGTTCTATTCTCATCCCGCCGTATATATCATGATTTTGCCCTTTTTTGGCGTAATTTCTGAAGTATTACCAGTTCATGCCCGCAAACCGATCTTTGGTTATCGCGCGATCGCCTATTCTAGTTTGGCGATTAGTTTCCTCGGCTTGATTGTCTGGGCGCACCATATGTTCTCTAGTGGAACTCCTGGTTGGTTAAGAATGTTCTTTATGGCAACCACAATGATTATTGCCGTACCCACAGGGATTAAGGTCTTTAGCTGGTGTGCCACACTCTGGGGAGGCAAAATTAGCCTCAACAGTGCCATGTTATTTGGGATCGGCTTTTTGTCTTCTTTTCTGATTGGTGGTTTGAGTGGAGTTATGGTGGCATCCGTCCCGTTCGATCTTCACGTTCACGATACTTACTTTATCGTTGCCCACTTCCACTATGTACTTTTTGGGGGATCCGTGTTTGCTCTGTTTTCAGCGGTCTACCACTGGTTTCCCAAAATGTCGGGCAGAATGGTCAACGAGTTCTGGGGCAGAGTTCACTTTGTCCTAACCTTTGTTGGCTTTAACCTAACTTTCTTGCCGATGCACCCTCTAGGTCTGCAAGGGATGAACCGTCGGATTGCCCTCTACGATCCTCAATTTCAAGCCATAAATCAGTTGGTAACTATTGGTTCTTATATCTTGGCAGTATCAACTTTTCCTTTCTTATTCAATATTATCTGGAGTGTTTTCAAAGGGGAAAAAGCACCACGCAATCCTTGGCGCGCATTAACTCTAGAATGGCAAACCTCTTCTCCTCCAATTATCGAAAACTTTGAAGAAGAACCAGTCCTCTGGGCGGGTCCCTATGACTATGGCATCGATGAAGAAAGTATCGATGGTGATGAGGATGTGGATGATATGTTAGCCGAAGTTGCAGGAAGCAGTTCGTAAATGCTGTATGAAATCCTGATAAAACTCTAGAAAACCACCTTCAAAACTAGGGTTCAAGTAGGTGGGAGGCTTAAATTAGTAGTAAATATCTCTGCCATTTGCCTCCTACCACTTAAAAATTCAATTAAAGATTAACAATCAAGCAACTATAGATAATGTCCAGTTCAACAGTTAATAATTCTCAAATAGCAGTGGATAGCCAGACTGAAGCAGGTAACCACGGACATCCAGATTATCGGATGTTTGGGGTAGTACTATTTCTGATTGCTGATAGTATGACCTTTCTCGGTTTTTTCGCAGCGTTTTTAATCTATAAATTCACGTTACCTGTCTGGCCTCCTGAAGGGACCCCCGAATTAGAATTATTCGTGCCCATTATCAACACTGTAATTCTGGTTGTTAGTAGTTTTGTCATGCACAAAGGACAAGTCGCACTAAAAAACGATAATGTTAAAGGATTACAACTCTGGCTTGGCATCACCGCAGCTATGGGTTTGGCTTTCCTCTTTGGCCAAGGCTATGAATATTTCCATGCGGAATTTGGTTTAACCACAAACCTATTTGCTAGTTGCTTCTATGCAGTTACAGGGTTCCACGGTTTACACGTAACTGTAGGAGTATTGTTGATTTTAGCTACTTTGTGGCGATCGCGCGAAGCAGGCCACTATTCTAGCAGCAGTCATTTTGGGGTAGAAGCAGCAGAGATCTATTGGCACTTTGTTGATGTCATTTGGCTAGTGTTGTTTATCTTGGTTTATTTACTTTGATTTTCTATATAAACGAGGAATTTGAGGTTTGAAAGTTCTCAATCTTAGATAACCAAATTCAACGGGGGATGTTTCCCCCAGCCCCCTTCTCGCGCATTCCTTAGCTGATGAAACATCAGCAGGGTCACTCGTCTATTGGGGACGTATACGACCGCCCCAAACCACTGCCGTAAAGATGAAACTGTTTAAATAATCAGAGACACAAATTTTTAAAATAATTAATTGGTTTTAAAACACATTTCAAAATAGATAGATTTCTAATTTACCTCAAGGTTTTTATCTAAAAAGTTGTTTCATAGCAGAATTATCTAAGTGGATTTATTCGAGCATCGCTACCAACAGGATGTTAAATCGGCAGCACCTCTAGCCGATCGCTTGCGTCCGAAAACTTTAGAGGAGTTTATCGGGCAAAATCATATTGTTGGGGCAGGGCGTTTATTGCGTCGGGCGATTGTTGCAGACCAATTATCTTCACTGATTTTCTTTGGTCCTCCAGGAACTGGAAAAACTACGCTAGCGCGAATTATTGCCCAGACTACTCGCGCTCAATTTATTGCGATAAATGCTGTGTTAGCTGGTGTCAAAGATATCCGAGAAGCGATCACAAATGCTACAGATAGAGGCAAGTATTACCAACAAAAGACAATTCTCTTTGTCGATGAAGTCCACAGGTTTAATAAGTCTCAGCAAGATGCACTACTGCCTTGGGTAGAGAACGGCACGATTATTTTGATTGGGGCAACCACCGAAAATCCTTACTTTGAAGTTAATAAAGCTCTAGTTAGTCGTTCCCGTCTATTTCAACTGCAACCATTAAATACCAAAGATCTAGAACAAGTCATAAATCAGGCTTTAACAGATTGCGATCGCGGTTATGGCAAACGAAAGATCCAAATTTCAACAGATGCGATCGCCCATTTAACCAACGTTGCCAACGGTGATGCTCGGTCTTTACTCAATGCTCTGGAGCTGGCAGTAGAAACCACAACCCCGAATCAGCAAGACATCATTCAGATCGATTTAGCCGTAGCCGAAGAATCCATCCAACAGCGGGCAGTACTTTACGACAAAGAAGGGGATGCCCACTTTGATACGATTAGTGCTTTTATCAAAAGCGTTCGCGGTTCCGATCCCGACGCGGCACTTTATTGGTTAGCCAAGATGATCTATGCAGG
>CAZSEZ010000068.1:0-17179 GCA_964606015.1 uncultured bacterium | reverse complement strand
GTTTTAGTTCTTGACGAGAACGATATTCAGACATCAAGGCATTAACCAAAATAAATACAAATACAGTAATCAAACAAAATAATATAGTTATATTCATAGCCATATTAATAATCAAGCTTCGTAATTGCTCTTCATTAGGATAAAACGGATAAAGATTATCAGGCTTAATACCTGGAGTTACAATTGTTGAAACACTTCCCTTACCTAAGTTACTAAAGCTATTTCCTACAACTAAATACAGAGACAATAAAAACCAAGTTATGGAAATACCAGCAACAACGAATGAACCAGGAAGTTTAAAAATCAAACAACCACGGATGACCATAATAAGTAGTAGTGGCAAGAAAAGAGGAAATTGAGTTGCTCCAGTTGCCCAAGTCAATCCGATTAACAGAAATCCCAAGCTAATATAAATAATCTTACTTATATTTTTTTGATTGGGATGCCAGATACCCAACAAGATAAAAGCAAAAATAAATATTAGAGATACTGGATATGAATTAGGATTTATTTCCAAAAATAAAGGATGTGACCTAATACTAATTGAGGGGAAGAACTTATTGCGAAAATGCAATATGATACTAATCAAAAATAAAATCCACTCAAGATAAAGCAACAGACGTAAGGGATGAGCTTTAAGTCGATGGCTAAATTTCGTTATTGGCATTAAATAAATCAAAGAAATATCATTAAAGGTCATCTTTATCACACTTAAAGATCCTAGTCCCCTCACCTATCTAGATTTACTATCACCTTCAGTAGTAATCTCTGGATAATATGGCTAGAAGAACAATTATCAAGTGGTTAAACTTAGAACTTAAACCCAAACCCTGGGCAAGTCACTAGGACAAAAGTACAATCTTTACCGTTTAAAAATACAGACCAAAGTCCAATAGATTTTTAGACTTTTGATCAAAGTAAACAGAGAGACAAGACCATAGCATGAGAATGTACTTCAGCTTAGTCAAAGGAACGTTGCATGCATTTCCAGCAATTATCTCTCAATATCGCGATCGCCTTCACCATGACTCTGGCAATTCTGTCTCCAACTATGGCAGGTGCTACTGACGATAATGACCAAAGCATTGACATGTCGAGCCTGACCTGTAGAGAGTTTCAAGAATTAGGCAGAAGAGAAAAAGCAATGAGTCTGATTTGGCTCAGTGGCTGGATGGCCCAGCAACAAGGAGATTTTCAGTTTACTCCAGATCGTGGGGTGATATCTGAGCACAAGGATGCCTTGGAAAAGGCTTGTGAGAATAATGACAACGGTCTAGTCATGAATGAATTGCTACTGCAAAGCAATAAGTAAGCATTATTCCTTTGGATTCAACATTTACTCAAATTGAGAAAACCCAGGCAACGGACCCTCTCATAAAGAACCAATAAAAATCATTTTTTGTCAGATAAATTATGGACATTATTTCAGAGTCCATATCAAAAGACTCTACACCCAATCCACAAGTAAAAGCCTCATCAGCAATTGTGCCCAACAGAAAGCCAAAACTTCTTTGGGGAATCTCTGTTTTGACAATCCTAATCGTAGCGGTAGGAGTAACACGACTTTTATCTCGCAATCAAGACACCCAACCCAGTATTGAATCTTTAACCGTACCGGTTCAAACCCAATCTCTCACCATAGTTACTGAAGCTAGTGGCAGTATTCAACCAATTGAATCAGTTAATATCAGTCCCAAAACCACAGGTAGGTTAGCAGCACTATACGTTGAGCAGGGAGACCAGGTAAAAACCGGGCAGCTATTAGCAAGAATGGATTCGGCTAATCTCGAAGCAGAGTTAGCGCAAACTCAAGCTGAATTAGCACAAGCTCAAGCAGAGTATACGAGAATCCTCAATGGAAATCGCAATGAAGCGATCGCCAGAGCTAAATCTCAAGTTAAGTCTGCCCAGGCCAGAGTTGATCTAGCTGCCAAAAGAGCTGAAAAATATAGTTTTCTCGCCTTAGAAGGTGCGGTAGCACAGTTAACCCTAGATGAATATATCAATGAAGATCGCACAGCTCGCGCTAATCTGGCTGAAGCTCAAGAACAACTCAAAGAACTAGTCACTGGTTCGCGCTACGAAGATATCCAACAATACAAAGCTAGAGTAAATGCGGCCAAGGCAAAAGTTCAGCTAGCAAAAACTAGACTAAAAGATGCCGAACTGCGCGCTCCTTTTGATGGCATCGTTAGTCAAAAATACGCCGTAGTAGGTTCGATCGTTACTCCTGATGTTTCTGCATCTACTACTTCCTCAGCAACCTCCAGTTCGATTCTATCCTTGGCCTCCGATCTAGAGCTCAACGTCAAAGTTTCCGAAGCTAGTATTGCCAATATCGAGCAAAAACAAGCTGTCGAGATTGTGGCAGATGCCTATCCCAATCAAACTTTTCAAGGGAGAGTTGGGCAAATAGCCCCTGAAGCAATTATCGAAAATAACGTAACTTCTTTTGAAGTGAAAGTTGAATTGATTACAGGACAAAATAACTTACGCTCAGGCATGAATGTGGATGCCATATTCCAAGGCAAAACTATTGTCGATGCTCTCACTATACCCACTGTAGCAATCACAACTAGCCAAGGACAAATTGGGGTAAATGTGGCAACTGTGGAGAGCAAATCGCAATTCAAACCAGTCACTATTGGCCTTAGTCAAGACGGCCAAACTCAAATCATTCAGGGTTTAGCTGCAAGCGATCGCGTGTTTATCGATTCCCCACCAGAATTTAATCAAGATAGAAAAATTTCCCTGCCATAATTTTTCTATCTTGGTCGCACAGATAAATTTTCGAGATCGAATATTTGTAGCTATTAAACCAAATGGCTAGCAACGAACAACTCACCAATAACTAATTTGTTTCTAAGAAAGTAACAGTCATGAGTGCCAGTTTTATTGAAAATATCAAAATGGCAACCAAAACCCTTGGTTCCAACAAGCTCAGGAGTGGCTTGACCATGCTGGGGGTAATTATTGGTAACGCATCGGTCATTGCTATGGTTGCCGTCGGAGAAGGAGGACAAAAGTACATTAACCAACAATTTGAATTGTTGGGCACCAATGTTCTATTTATCACCCCAGGAGTCCAACAGAGAGGGCCTCAAGCAGGAGTAATACAGTCTAATAGTTTAGTCTTAGCTGATGCAGAAGCGATCTCTCGTGAAGTTCCTGCCGTTATCGGCGTTGCCCCCGAAAAAACTGAACGCAGAAGGGTAACTTTTTATGATCGCGAGACTCAAGTCAATATTACGGGAACTACATCCGAATACATCAAAGTAAAAGACGCAGGGGTTGCTCAAGGAGAATTTTTAAATTTGTTAAACGTACAGGCAAGCGATCGCGTTGCAGTCCTCGGTAGTGATACGGCAAAAACTTTATTCGGCAAGCAAAATCCTCTGGAACAGAAGATCCGCATTAAGAATTTAAGCTTTCGAGTTATTGGCGTTATGAAGGAGAAGGGTGCATCTCTCGGACAAAACCAAGACGAAGTAGTCTTTATTCCGATTAGCGTCATGGCAAATCAAATTTCGGGACAAGATACCAATCGATCTAGCCCTACTTTGCAACTAATTTCTGTTGCAGCCAAAGATGCTGAAAGCTCTACTGCGGCTCAATATCAGATCACTAATTTATTACGTTTGCGCCACAATATTTTGAGAGGAGAAAATGATTTTAGCGTCCGCAGTCAACAAGATCTGATGGCAACTGCCGATCGCGTGACCGATATTTTAGTCCTAGTCTTGGCCTCCACTGCTGGCATATCTCTTCTCGTTGGAGGAATCGGCATTATGAACATCATGCTGGTTTCCGTAGTTGAGCGTACCCAAGAAATTGGCTTACGAAAAGCCTTGGGTGCAACAGGAGCAGATATCCTACTGCAATTCACGGTTGAAGCAATTATTCTCGCAACTGTTGGTGGGTTGATCGGCACTGGATTAGGCATTGGAGGCACTTTAATCATTGCGGCCTTTTCCCCCTTGGAGGCGGTAATCAGTTCAAGCGCGATCGCAATGGCATTGAGCGTTTCTGGAGGTGTTGGTTTGATTTTTGGGGTAATTCCAGCTCGTAATGCTTCCCAGCTAGATCCCATTATTGCTCTGAGAAGTTAAACAATCATGAAACCCAATTCAGCAATTATCGATTTACAAAACATAGATAAGTTTTATCGACATGGAGAAACCACGACAAAAGTCTTGCAAGGGATCGATCTGCAAATTTTTTCAGGAGAAAGCTGTGCAATCATGGGGACTTCTGGGTCTGGAAAATCCACTTTGATGAATATTATTGGCTGTTTAGACCGTCCCAGTAATGGCCAATACTATCTCAAGAAACAAGCCATAGAAAAATTGAATGCTACTCAGCTAGCATTTGTTCGCAACCATGATATCGGATTTGTATTTCAGCAATTTTATCTTTTGGCAGAAATGACAGCACTAGAAAATGTCATGCTACCGATGGCTTATGCGAGTATTCCCTACACAAAACGTTTTGACAAAGCATTTATCGCTCTGCAAAAAGTAGGCTTAGAATCACATTTACATCGATATCCCAATCAACTGTCAGGTGGACAACAACAACGAGTAGCTATTGCCAGAGCGATCGTTAACGAACCATCAATATTATTAGCAGATGAACCCACTGGAGCTTTAGATTCTCGGACTAGTAAAGAAGTTATGGCTATTTTCCAAGACTTACATCATAGTGGCATCACTTCAGTGATAGTTACTCACGATCGCGAAGTAGGAGAAGCTTGTCAACGAATTATTCAAATCAAAGATGGCAAAATTGATAGCCAAAAATAATTTTCCTGGGCAGCGTAAGCTAATACTTTTTCCACCATTACCATCGCTACATTATCATTTCAGACAGCGAGCAATTAGTTCTCTCTCTCCGTTTACAGGGATCAATTCGATTCCTAACTGTTGACTGACATCTGCCACGCTCAAATCATCAAGAAATTTAGTGTCATCATGTTTGAGCATCAGAGAAGGTAACAAAACAGGCTTTTCTATTTTTTTGGATGCCAAACCAGAGATCAAATCCTGACCTGTAAGTAGACCAGTAACAGTTATCTCCTGTCCCCAATAGTTACTATTTAATGCTACTAACTCAATATTGAGATTTTTTACTTGATTGAGTCTATCCACAAGGGGTTGAAAAGCTTTCTCTACAGCATTACCGACTAGCCAAACAAAGCTACGCGGAGTGTCTACAGATGCAGGTAACATTTCATCTGCGATCGCTTGAAACTCTTTGAGAAATAAGCGAATTGAACCCACACCGTTACCAATCTGAGGATAATCCTCATAATGAGACTCTGGAGGTAAATCCTCTCTAGCAATAAGAAACCATTCATCAGCTAACCAAACTACATTGCTACCATACTGCTGTTTAAATTTTTGCTGAATGGCCTGTACTTGAGCGATCACTTCTTGAGCTTTAGCCTGAGATACGGGGATCAACTCATCCTCTTGCGGACGAAACCGAGTTAAACCAACGGGGACTACTGCAACAGAAGCCACAGCAGGGACATCCCCAGAATGAAAGGAAGCTAAATCTGCAAGAGTTCTTTCTAAATGAATACCATCGTTAATCCCTGGACAGACTACTACTTGAGCATGGATTTGCAAGCGTCTTTCTTGAAACCAACGTAAATTATCCAGAATTAGGCCAGCACGATCATTTTTTAGTAGTCTAGTTCTCACATCAGGTTCGGTGGCATGAACCGAGACATAAAGTGGAGACAGACGCATTTGTTCGATCCGCTGCCATTCTCTCTCAGTGATGTTGGTTAAAGTCAGATAACTACCATATAAAAAACTCAGCCGATAATCATCATCCTTGAAGTAAAGACTTTCCCGTTTGCCTGGAGGCTGTTGATCGATAAAACAAAAAGGGCAACGATTATTGCACTGAATCAAACCATCAAATAAAGCTGTGGCAAACTCCAAACCCAAGTCTGCATCATAGTCTTTTTCTAGTTCTACGTGATGAGTAGCTCCTGCCTCGTCTAAGACTTCTAATTCTAAATATTCATCAGCACAGAGAAACCGATAATCAATCAGATCTCTCGGTTCCACACCATTGATCTTAGCGATCGCATCACCTGGTTCAAAACCCAATTCCTCAGCAATGGAATCGGGCAAAACTTTAGTTATCTTAGCTGGGCTTATCATCATCTCATTCAGCACTAAATACTAACTGCTAAATACCTGTCTCCTAAATTTTAGTTAGAGACCACTAGAATTAAGACTTTCTTCTTCTCCTGGAGTCGCAGGAAGATGCAGTCCACATTCTTGCTTGAGACCATTGAAACGGGTATCTCTAGCATCTGTATCATCAGCAGTTAAAGGACGACTAGAATGCCAGTCACCGACACTAACATAACCAAGATCAAAATAAGGATGATAGGGCAAATCGTTAGCAGTAAGATACTTGTAAATATCCTTAGAGTTCCAACTTAAAATAGGGTGAATCTTATAAATATTTTCTTGAAGGTCTATTCTTTGAAGAGTTTGACGATGTTTGGTTTGATTACTACGCAGTCCTGCTAGCCAAGCTTGAGTACTATGCTCTTTTAAAGCTCGCTGCATCGGCTCTACTTTACGAATATAGTTATAGAGGTTTAGGGCTTCAAGATCATTTTGCTCCCACAGTTTGCCGTGTAAAGCCTCCATTCTGGCAGGGGAGATTGATGATTGGTAGACTTTGAGATTTAGTTTTAGTTTTTTGGTTAATTCTTCAGCAAATTTATACGTCTCTGCGGGTAAATAGCCCGTATCTACCCAAATAACAGGAATATCTGGCACTACCTGAGTCACTAGATGGAGCATCACCGCAGCTTGGATCCCAAAACTAGTACTCATTACCATGCGATCGCAAAAAGTTGTTTTGCCCCATTGGACTAGTTCGGCGGCTTCTGCTGTTGCCAGCTCAGCGTTGATCTGCTTCAAATCTAGGGTCTTGGTTTCAGATGCAATTGTCATAGAGTTAAATGGCTAAGTAGCTTGAAAGGGTTTTTACACTGATGGGTAGACAATTAATTACTGTTTTAACCTTCAATTGTGCCACGGATTTGTTCTCCGGTGCCCAATTAACCCTAATCCCTAAGCCGTAATTGCCGAACCACGCTCAATTATGGGTTCGAGTAGCCATTTCTAAATCAAGCCTCAACACTATATTTCTGGATCACTTGGCAGCATTCCGCAACGGATTTCCGCTCTTGCATAGCTTCAACTAAAGCTTGATAAGACTCCTCATTGCGTTGAATCAAATTACTAGCCTGCACCTGTGCCCAACGCGCTTTTTGTCCATAAGATTGGGAATCTAATCCAGCCATCTTAAGGGCAACTGTGAGCTGTTGATAGTCCTCCGCACCACCTTCAGCATCATCATAAGTAAGCTTTTCTGCTGCAACCCCTGCCATCCAGACAGTACAAAAACGATCTAAAGTGAGGCGAGTTTGTGCCAGGTTAAAAGGCTTGGCGGTAACTTCAGAAGCATCAAACACAACTCCCCCATTACCGTAATAACCAGCTCGAAAAGATTCCCAAGCAGTAAGGGTATAGTCCTGGATCGGAATACCAAGGAAATAGGCGGTTAAAAAGTGCCCTGCCTCATGATGAATTACCCTTTGACGTTGTTCTTTGGATGCAAATAGATCGATCGCAATGGTTAATCCTTTACTCTGAAAGCTGAGATTATCGAGAGTTAGCAAACCAAGAATTATAAAAGTCGTACCAGCAGGGATATAAGGAGAAATATTCAAGATCGGACTCAACAGCGAAGAAATCGTCATGATGAAAATCGCGATCGCCAAGATATTTAATTCGATATCAGTTTTCTGCTTATTTTTTGGTTGAGAATCCATTAAGAGCTAAATATTGATTTTTATTAAGTTGATTCTCATTTTACCAATTCCTGACTTGACAGTATAATTACGCGAGTGCCTGTTGCTGCTGCACTGTTGATGTAGATCTAAATATCCAAAATTAAACAATTATAATGCGATCGCCAAGAATTCCGCATCGGACTAAAATCGTTGCTACGGTAGGGCCTGCGACTCTGACCCCAGATGTTTTAAGACAGTTAATCGAAGCTGGTGCGACTACTTTGAGACTCAATTTTTCTCATGGTACGCAGCAAGATCACCAAAACGCGATTCGTTTGATTCGGCAGACTGCTTTCGAACTTAACCGACCTGTAGGGATCTTACAAGATTTACAAGGGCCTAAGATCCGTCTTGGGAAGTTTGCCTGTGGCACGATTGATCTAAAAAATGGCGATCCTTTTATTCTCACAAGTCGTAAAGTAGAGTGCGATCGCAATATCAGCTACGTCAGCTATGACAAGCTTGCAGCAGAGGTTCCTGAAAATGCCACTATTTTGCTTGATGATGGCAAAGTAGAAATGCAAGTAGAGAAGATTGACCGCGAACAAGAAGAATTACATTGTCGAGTAATTGTAGGCGGAGTCCTCTCAAGTAATAAAGGAGTAAATTTCCCTGGGGTTTGTCTTTCGGTTAAAGCTCTAACGGACAAAGATCGAGAAGACTTGATGTTTGGCCTAGACCAAGGCGTAGATTGGATTGCCCTCAGTTTTGTCCGCAATCCCCAAGACATCATTGAAATTAAAGAACTAATCTCTGCTGCGGGTAAATCCATTCCTGTAATTGCCAAGATCGAAAAGCACGAAGCGATCGAGCAAATGGAAGAGATTCTCTCGCTTTGTGATGGAGTCATGGTTGCCCGTGGTGATCTAGGGGTAGAGCTACCGGCTGAAGATGTACCTGTCTTACAAAAACGCCTAATTGCTACGTCTAATCGCTTGGGAATTCCGGTAATTACAGCAACTCAAATGCTAGACAGTATGGTGAACAATCCTCGCCCTACTCGTGCAGAGGTCTCTGATATCGCGAATGCCATCCTTGATGGGACTGATGCGATTATGTTGTCTAACGAAACTGCGGTTGGTAAGCATCCCGTAGAAGCAGTTAAGACAATGGCTAGAATTGCCCAGAGAATTGAAAAAGAAAAGCATCGTATTCTGCCAGATTCTCATAGCAAATGGTCAATTCCTAATGCGATTTCGGCTGCGGTTGGTCAAATTGCTGAACAGTTGGATGCTGCTGCGATTATGACCTTGACCAAAACAGGTTCTACAGCACGTAATGTTTCTAAGTTCCGCCCCCAAACCCCAATCCTAGCGATCACGCCTCAAGTTCACGTTTCACGACGTTTGCAACTCGTCTGGGGGGTTAAGCCATTACTAGTACTGGATCTATCTTCGACTACTCAGACTTTCCAATCTGCAATGAATGTAGCTCAAGAAAAAGGCTGGTTAGCAGCAGGAGATTTAGTCGTGATGACGGCGGGAACTCTACAAGGAGTTGCAGGCTCTACAGATTTGATCAAAGTAGACCTCGTCAAAGCTACTTTGGGTCAAGGTACGGGGATCGGTCAAAGTGCGGTTAGTGGACTAGCTAGAGTAGCCAAAGAACCTAAAGACGTTAAGGACTTTAACCCAGGAGAAATTCTGGTTGCCCCCTCTACAGATGCGGGATTTGTTGATGTGATTCGCCAAGCTGCGGGAATTATTACCGAAGAAGAAAGTCTGACTAATCACGCTGCGGTGCTAGGTTTACGCCTGGGAATTCCTGTTTTAGTCGGCTTTAAAAATGCAACTGAAGTAATCCGCGAAGGTTCAATTATTACTCTCGATGCGAAGGAAGGTTCGGTTTATTCTGGAGCATTGCAACAGCGTTAAATAAAGCGATCGCAATTTTAATCACAACTTAGAACCCAAAAGTCAGTTTCTCTTAATAAGGCTGGCTTAGGGTTTGTTTTTTCGCTAGAAATCAGTGATTACTTAAGCTTTTACTATTGATTCCCTGGTAAAAATCCATATTTGTAGATCCCTGGAAAGCCTTCTGTTTCTATTTCAAAATTGAATGCTTGTTCCCAATTTCTTAATGCTGCTGCCAACAATGGTCTATTAAGCTCAAATAACTCGGTGTTATCGTCATCAAATTTATCGTAATAAGGATAGATCAGCGTATGTCCCATTGCAAAGTATAAGAAGGGTTCGTAGTTCATCAAATCATCTAGGCTAATCTGAAGCTTGGCGATTACGATTGATTCACTTAATCTTCTTACCCAAGTACGAAATGGTTTATTAAGTGATTTCTGAGTACGAACATAAACAAACAAATCAATGTCTATATACAGAATGTAAATATCAAGTGGATAACTTTTTAAAGCTTGAAATGCTCTTTCCAAGTATGTCTCATAAGATTCTTCAAAATCCCATTGCATTAATATCCCATCAATAACATCATCAGCAGGTTCTCCCTGCGATAATTTATCTATTTTTTCAATAGGGTCAAAGTAAATTCGATAAGCTCTAGCTAAGGGAGCGAAAGCTTTGATCGTTGACATCATTGCTTCTGCAAGCCAAGTATTACGTTCCTTTACCGTAGAATTTGTTAGATCGACAGCAGGGCTTATACACCAATCAGCACCATTTTTCTTTGCGCCCCAAGTATCTAGTAAAGGTTCTACACATGACATCTTCAATTCTTCACTTGATGGTTGGTAGTTACTCATTAGCTATGTGGTAAAAATCCATATTTGTAGATTCCTGGCAAACCTTCTGCTTCAATTTCCACGTTGAATTCTTGCTCCCAGCTTTTTAACGCTTTTTCTAATAGAGGCTGATTTAAAGCATATAACACTCTATTATCTTCCCCTGAATAGGAATATGGACAAAATAAAGTGTGTTCTATTTCAAAGTAAAGATAAGGATTTCCATATTTTTTTCCACCACAAATTGTTATTTTTCCTAGGTAATCTACAAATTCCAAGACTGGTTTATTTAGATATTGTTCAGTATTGATATAAACCTGTAAATCCAAATACATTTCTAGTATTTCAATCGGAGCAGAATAACTAGCGATTGACTCTATCACCTTATTTATATATTTTTGATACGATAGCTCAGGATTCCATCTAATCATCATAGGTTGAGACTGTTCAGTATGATGAGAGGTAAATGATACAGTAGACACTCTAGACAAGGAAGAAAAGCTATCAACTGTCCTAGAAAAAGCACTTATATACCAGTCATTAACCTCTTTATTGCATAAGATAGAAAAATCCAACACGAAGGCAAGACTCCAAGTTCCTGCATCATGTTTTAATCCCCAAGTTTTGTAAATAGATTTACTCATCAATTAATCTTTAAACTGTTGACGTAATAACAAAGAATTTACTGCCACAATTAGAGAACTAGAAGCCATTGCTAAAGCTGCCAACACAGGAGAAAGTAATAAACCAGTAGAAGGTAGGACAACTCCTGCTGCTAAAGGAATTGCGATCGCGTTATACCCTAATGCCCAAAAAAGATTTTGCTCAATCTTATTAATAACTGCTTGACTTAGCTCAATCGCCGTAATTATTTCAGCCATACTTTGCATCAGCACAATATCAGCAGTTTCAATCGCAACATCAGTACCGCCTTGCAGAGATATACCAATATCCGCCTGGGCCAGAGCCACCGCATCGTTGATGCCATCCCCAACCATTGCTACAGTTTGGGATTGTTGCAGTTGCGTGATGATTTCGGCTTTGGTTTCTGGTTTTACTTCGCTGTAGACTTGGCTAATGCCTAGAGTTTTAGCTACCTGCTGGGCCACCACATCGCGATCGCCACTAAGTAAAACAGTATTTATGCCCAGTTGTTGCAGCTTAGTAACTGTAGATTTGGCCTGCTCTCTGAGGGTATCTTCCAGAGCAATCATGCCGATCAACTCTTGGTTTTGAGCGACGTAAACTAGGTTTTTGCTGGATTGGATTAATTTTTGAGCTGAGCCAGTAGTCGCAGCTTCGAGATCTACTTGGTACTGTTGGAGCCAGCTTTGATTCCCGACCACAATTGTCTGACTACCGATCTTGCCTGCTATGCCATAACCAGCTTTTTCGTTAACTTCAGTAACAGGCAATAACTCTAACTCATTAGCAATCGTGATCGCTTTTGCCAAAGGATGATTACTCTGAGCCTCTAGAGATGCTGCCCACTGCAATATAGTCTCTGGGTTGATTGTCCCCAAGCTAAGTGTCTCGCTGACTGCTAGCTCACCAACAGTCAAAGTTCCTGTTTTGTCAAAGACAACCGTATCTAGTTGCGGGACTCGTTCTAGAACATCTCCCCCTTTAATCAAAATTCCTTGTTCAGCACCGATGCCAGTCCCCACGAGAATTGCGGTAGGTGTTGCCAACCCCAAAGCACAAGGACAAGCCACCACCAAAACTGCGATCGCAATTTTAAGGCTCAGAAGTAGTGGGGTAGTTGTCATAACCATTCCCCCATGAGACTCTACCTCCAGTACCTGAGTCCAGATCTGCGTCCCCCAAAAGTACCAAAACCCAAAAGCGAGCGTAGCGATCGCCATAACACCATAAGCAAAATAACCAGCAATGGTATCGGCTAATTGTTGAACAGGAGCCTTACGAGTTTGAGCAGATTCCACAAGTTTGACAATTTTTGCCAGGGTAGTTTCGGAGCCTGTATGAGTAACCTGAACAATTAGAGTTCCTTGTTGAACAACTGTTCCCGCATAAACACTACTACCTTGAGCTTTGGCGATCGCAGTTGCTTCCCCTGTCAGCATAGCTTCATCAATGACAGCTTCCCCCTGCAAAACTTCACCATCCACAGGCACAGTGTCCCCAGCTAACAGCTTGAGTCTTTCTCCTAACTTGACCTGTTCTACAGGTAACTTGATTTCTACCAAACCAGCATCATCAGTGAGGCGAGCAATTTTGGGTTGCAGCGCTACCAATTTTTCAATCGCTGTACTAGCACGATCTCTAGCTCTACCTTCGAGCGTACGTCCTAAAAAAATAAAACCCAACAACATCACAGGTTCATCAAAAAAACATTCCCACCCCAAAGCAGGAAACCACAAAGCTAAACAGCTAGTACTGTAAGCACTGAGAGTCCCTAAGCCTACCAAAGTATTCATATTGGGCATACCGTAGTAGAGACTACGCGCCCCATCTACTAATAGTTTGCGTCCAGGAAATAACAAGGCCAGAGTAGCCCAACCCCAGTGAAACCAGATATTACTCAGCACAGGGATACTGGGCAGTCCCAGATGATGCAAATGTCCAATACTGGAAAACAGAAGTAATGCTCCTGCCAAAATCAGTTGTTGGAGATTGTGTTTTTGTTCTTGTTTCCTGCGATTTTGAGCCTGTTCTGTAGCTTGAGAGATCGTGCGATCGCAATCTCGAACCTGACTAGGAAAACCTGTTTTCGTCAGTTTTTGGGCTAACTGCTGTGGTGCAACAAGTTCTTGTTCGTACTCAACTGCTGCCACTCCAGTCAGGAGATTAACACAAGCCGACTTAACCCCCGAGTTATTTTTGAGTTGTCGTTCTACAGCTCCGACACAGCCAGCACACTTCATTCCTGAAACATCTAAGGCCACAGTTTTAGTAGGTGCCTTCGTAGAATCCGAGATGATGTTCTCAGTAGGGGGAGTTATGACCATATTTAATAATGTTTTTGAAATTGTAAGTATTTCTGATTGATAAGTATTTCAGAGGTCGCGAAATTACGTAGTAAAAGAAAGTTTAATAGAGAATTATTTACGTGTTTCTACGATCAATATAAAGCTAAATACTTCATTGACCACTCTGGCAATAAACATTCGATAAAGAGCCGCTAGAAGCCCTAGTCAACCTACCGACAAACTTCTAGTCTGAGGCTATATTGATGTAGGTGCTTTCTCAAAGGAGTGAGAAGTGAATAAATTAGAATATATTGTAAAACTTATAAGTATCAGTACCCTAATCTTTTATGGTTCTTGTTCTGAGGCTCAAGCCAAAGGCGCAACGGGATCTTCAGCCCAGACAAACCCAGAAGTTGCTGATCTAGAAAATCTGGATCTTAGCCCCCAGCACTTGGCAATTCCTAAAACAGTGGAGGAAGTCGCCCTATACAGAGCAAATGGTGCAGCAACCTTGCTAGCTCAAGCCAATCCAGAGCCGATCACGCTAGAGGCACTAGACCCAGAGCTAGACGATTTGGCAATCCCCACAACTGAGGAAGAAGTCACAATCGACCTCAACCAACCAATTACTCTAGAGCAAGCGATCGAGCTGGCGACCCGCAATAACAGAGATCGCCGAGAAGCACTCCTTAGTTTAGAACGTTCGAAAAAAGAACTACGCCAAGCTAGGGCATCCTTACTTCCTACTTTAGCTTTGAGCTCCAATTTTACCGGTGACGATAATGCACAAAATGCTTTATCAGAAGAAATAGGTTCTTTTGCGCCTGGAGTTGGAGAATTTACAACTACTTTTAATGGAAACCTTACTCTTAGTTACGACGTTTTTGATACTGCTAGAAGTGCTGGCATTCGTGAAGCCCAAAAAACTATTGAGTTTAATGAGCTAGACCTAGTACGCATCACTGAAGACGTCATCCTAGAGACCAAAACTAATTACTATGGTCTTCAAAGTGCAGATTCTCAGGTTGACATCCAACAAAGTGCAGTGAATGATGCAGAACAAACTCTCAAGGACGCAGAACTACTAGAACAAGCAGGCCTGGGTACACGATTTGATGTACTTCGTGCAGAGGTAGAACTAGCCAATGCCCAGCAAGCTCTGGTAACTGCAATAGCCAACCAAAATAGCGCTCGTCGTCAGCTAGTGGAAACTCTCAGCCTACGAGATCAAGTAGATATTCAAACCGCAGATGAGATCACCAAAGTTGCGGACTGGAATTTACCTTTAGAATCAAGCATTATTACTGCTTATGAAAATCGTCCTGAACTAGACCAATTCTTGCTAACTCGCGAAATTAACGAAGAACAAAAGCAAATTGCTCTGGCACAGATTCGTCCTCAAATAAGTGTTTTTGGTCAGGTTGATTTCCTCAATGTCTCTGAAGATGACATCGACACAACAACTGGTTACACTGTTGGTGCGCAGCTTCAGTGGAATATTTTTGATGGTGGTGTAGCCAAAGCGATCGCTAGACAAGAAGATATTGACATTGAAATTGCAGAAAATGATTTCGCCAATCAAAAGAATCTAGTTCGTCTAGAAGTAGAACAAGCTTTCTTTGGCCTACAAGCTAACGACAAAAACATCACTACAGCAGAAATGGCCGTAACTTTAGCAGAAGAAAGTTTACGTCTTGCTCGTTTACGTTTCCAAGCTGGTGTAGGTACGCAAACAGATGTTATCGAAGCTCAAAGTGAACTGACCACAGCTAGAGGTAACTTGCTCACTGCAATTATTGACTACAACCAGTCCTTTACTCAGCTCCAAAGGGCAGTCACAAATGCACCTGAAACAACTGAACAGTAATCAGGAATCGGGGATGAGAGATCAAGAGAATCCCCCTGAAGATTTAGCCTAGCTAATTCGCATTAATTAGGCTAATTGTGCTCCCTGAACAGAGCTTGACTTCTGAGATTGTTTAATCCTAAAACTTCTTAGCTCTAAGCACCAAAGTAGTCTGGTTCATTACCTGGTATCCACTTGATATTGCAGCCGATACTAGGTTTTTGATTAGAGTCTATATTGCGATCGCCTAAAACTGCATCAATAGCAGCTCTCAAGTCCTGACCAGTTACAGGAAGACCATTACTAGGGCGGCTCTCATCCAACTGTCCTCGATAGACCAATTTACGATTTTGCTCAAACAAAAAGAAATCAGGAGTACAGGCAGCAGTATAGGCTTTGCTAACTGCTTGAGTTTCATCGAAACAAAGCGGAAAGTCATAACTCAACTCTTGTGCCATTGCTTGCAAACTAGCAGGAGCATCATCAGGATACTTAGCTGCATCATTAGCACTAATAGCTAAAATCCCCAAAGAGCGATCGCGATAATCTTGCTGTAAATTATAAAATTCTTGCTGAACGTGTTTAACAAAGGGACAATGCCGACACATAAAAATAACCAGCAAGGCTTTACACCCAACAAAAGTGTCTAAGGTAATAGTCTCTCCTGAAACCACATCAGGTAGTTGAAAATCTGGGGCAACTGTACCCAAAGCAAGCATTGTCGAAGGGGTTAAAACCATAGTGCAAAAAATTATATTGACTACTAACCACTAACTACTATTTCGTTAATTTAGAGTTTCAGTAAAAGAATTAATGAAATCCAAAGGATTACTCGGATTTTTCGCAAAACCAAGAATTCCCCGATCGCGATGCTCATATAGTAATTTGCCTTCTTGATCAAACAAAAAAGTTGCCCCCCTTTGGGTGATGTAACTAGCATCAGGGACATAGGTCTGCCAATTTCCTAGAACCTCGCTCATATTGCGTAATCTAAGAGTTGCTAGTTCAAAAGGACGCTGAAAACCCTTACCACCAGCCATAGCAAATAGTTCTCCTTTAATAGCAGGTAGAGGGAAACTTTTGATAGTTTCGCTATCAGCAATCAGTTGAGGTGCATTGCGATCCCCAGTGTAGCCACGAAAAACTTCTTTGAGAGTTCCAGGACTACCAATTCCCGCACACATGAGCAGAAAATTGAACCAGGCATTTTGTTTAGCATTCAATAATGGTAGTTTGAGACTCAAACCGGGATAGAGTCCCAACTGCTGATGAAGCTGTGCTGTGGGATCAACATAGAGACACTCAGCAGGGAACCCTGTATATTCACAAAATTTCTGACCCGAACTGAGATCCCCAATTCCAATTGCCCTGACACTAATGCCTTGTTCTTGAAGTTTATGGACTTCTCGCTGGAGCCACCAAGCGTACTCCAAATTATCAAAATCGCCTAATTGTGACCAAACTAGAACAAGAAACTTATTTTTAGTGGTAAATTCGAGAATTTTGCTCGTTTTACCATCGCTAACGCGAATTTTTTCTGCTTGTTGCAGAATAGAATAAATATCCATGCTTATAATATGTGAAAATCCTAACTCAGCTTAATTATCTTTTATGGATCAAGAGCGTTTGCAACAGATCGAGAACGACCTGCGTTCTAAGAGTATCATCGCTAGGAAAACAGCCATTGACGAGCTAGCAACGATAGATTCTCAGATTGCAGTACCGATGTTCCAGAAGCTAGCTCAAGAACAGGATTTTGGTTTACGCTGCATGGCCATGATGGGTTTGAGTAACCATCTAACTGATGAATCCTTTGACTT
>CAZSEZ010000067.1:0-17268 GCA_964606015.1 uncultured bacterium | reverse complement strand
TTACATCAGTTGTACGTACATAGAACTGAGGGCGATAGTTTTTGAAGAAAGGAGTGTGACGACCACCTTCTTCTTTAGTTAGAACGTAAACTTCTCCTTCAAATTCAGTGTGAGGAGTGATGGAACCAGGCTTAGCTAGAACCATACCGCGCTGGATGTTTTCTTTATCAACACCACGAAGCAACAGACCTACGTTGTCACCAGCCATACCTTGATCGAGAGTCTTTTGGAACATCTCTACGCCAGTTACAGTAGTGTTAGTAGTGTCCTTGATACCTACGATTTCAATAGTTTCGCCAACTTTGACTAAACCACGTTCGATACGACCAGTAGCAACAGTACCACGACCAGTGATTGAGAATACATCCTCTACTGCCATCAAGAAAGGCTTGTCAACTTCACGTTCGGGAGTAGGAATGTAAGAATCAACTTGCTCCATAAGGTCAAGAATTTTATCTACCCACTCGTTTTCACCCTTAGCAATGTTTGGATTTTCAGTGAGAGCATTTACTGCATTAAGAGCAGAACCAGAAACGATAGGAATATCATCACCAGGGAAATCGTATTCGGTGAGTAGTTCGCGAATCTCTAGTTCAACAAGTTCTAGAAGCTCTTCATCATCTACTTGGTCTTGCTTGTTCATGAAAACTACCAAGCTAGGAACCCCTACCTGCTTCGCTAGCAAGATGTGCTCGCGGGTTTGTGGCATGGGGCCATCAGCAGCAGATACAACGAGGATTCCACCATCCATTTGTGCCGCACCAGTGATCATGTTTTTAACATAGTCAGCGTGGCCAGGGCAGTCTACGTGAGCATAGTGACGATTATCAGTTTCGTACTCTACGTGAGCAGTGTTGATAGTGATACCGCGCTCTTTTTCTTCAGGTGCAGCGTCAATATCGGCATAGCCTCTTGCTTTTGCTTTACCTTGAGCAGCCAAAGACATTGTGATTGCTGCTGTTAAAGTAGTTTTACCGTGGTCAACATGACCTACCGTACCAATATTGGCATGGTCTTTCGTACGTTCAAACTTTTCGCGTGCCATAAGTATTTATTCCTTAATAAAATTGTGCGTTCCCTTGGTTTTTTGCGATCATTCCCTCAGCAACATTGCGAGGAATCTCACTGTATTCACTAAACTCCATGGAAAAGATTCCTCTTCCCTGGGTTTTAGAGCGGATATCGGTGGCGTAACCAAACATGGTAGCTAAAGGAACCTTTGCTAACACCTTTGATTGTCCTCCTTCCGAATCCATCCCCTCGATATTACCTCGACGAGAGTTTAAGTCTCCCATGACATCACCAAGAAATTCTTCGGGGACTTCAACCTCGACTTTCATCGTTGGTTCCAGTAATACAGGAGAAGCTTTTTTAACTGCTGCTTTAATTGCCATATTGCCAGCAAGTTTAAATGCCATTTCGTTGGAGTCAACGTCATGGTAAGAGCCATCTACCAGAGTTACTTTAACATCTATTAAGGGATACCCTGCGATGATCCCGGTTTCACAGGCTTCTTTCACGCCTTGTTCCACCGCGGGGATGTACTCTTTGGGAATTGCTCCACCAACTATTTTAGACTCAAATGCAAAACCACTACCAGGTTCTCCTGGTTTTACATCAATAACAGCATGGCCGTATTGTCCCTTTCCGCCGCTTTGTTTGATCCACTTACCTTCTGCTCCTGCGGATTGACGAATAGTTTCGCGATAAGCAACTTGCGGCTTACCCACAGTCGCCTCAACATTAAATTCTCTTAGCATCCTGTCGACAAGGATTTCTAAGTGAAGTTCTCCCATACCAGCAATTACAGTCTGATTGGTTTCTGGGTTAGTGCTGACGCGAAAGGTAGGATCTTCATCAGAAAGAGCTTGTAGAGCCTTAGCGAGTTTTTCAACATCACTTTTCGTTTCTGGCTCGACAGCAACAGAGATTACTGGCTCGGGGATAAACAAAGATTCCAAGATAATAGGTTTATCTTTTGCACAAAGAGTATCTCCTGTAGTAGCGAACTTTAAGCCAACTGCAGCGCCTAAATCGCCAGCTCTCAGCTCATCAACTTCGATCCGTTCGTTTGATTTAAGAACGACTAGACGAGAAATTCGCTCTTTCTTTTCCTTCGTTGCGTTATAGATATAACTACCTTTTTCAAGAACTCCTGAGTAGACTCGCATAAAGGTTAAACGGCCAAACTGATCGGTTGCAATCTTAAATGCCAAAGCTGAAAAAGGCTCTTCATCATCAGACTTACGTTCCGCTTCCTTGCCATTAGGTAGTTCCCCTTTGATTGCGGGAACATCTATCGGGGCTGGTAAATAATCAACAACGGCATCTAGCAACAACTGAACGCCTTTGTTCTTAAATGCAGAACCGCAAAGCATCGGCATAATTGTGCCATCAATGGTTCCTTGACGGAGAGCTTGCCTAATTTCAGTTTCGCTAAACTCTTCTTCGAGCATAAATTTCTCTAAAAGAGCTTCATCAGTTTCAGCGATCGCCTCTATTAACTTTGAGCGATACTCTTGAGCTTGTTCTAGTAGATCAGAAGGTATCTCAACATCCTCAATATCTTTACCAAGATCATCCTTGTAAACCTTGGCACGCATTCTAACCAGGTCGACTATGCCCTGAAATTCCGCCTCGCTACCGATTGGGATTTGGACGGCTACAGGATTTGCCCCTAAACGCTCCTTTATTTGTTCGTAGACCTTAAAGAAGTTTGCTCCCGTACGATCCATTTTATTGACAAAAGCAATCCTAGGAACACTATATCGATCTGCTTGTCGCCATACGGTTTCAGATTGAGGCTGCACACCACCAACAGAACAGAAAACAGCAATTACCCCATCTAGCACCCGCATTGAGCGTTCTACCTCGATGGTGAAATCTACGTGACCTGGTGTATCAATAATATTGATCTTATGGTCTTGCCAACTAGTACTAATGGCTGCTGCTGTGATTGTAATACCACGTTCCTTTTCTTGAGGCATCCAGTCCGTGATCGCTGCGCCATCATGAACTTCCCCCATTTTATGGGCTATACCAGTGTAGAACAGAATCCTTTCTGTCGTTGTGGTTTTGCCCGCATCTATATGGGCTGCTATTCCTATGTTTCGTACCCTTTCTAGTGGGATACTGCGTACCACGGACTTCCCTCCTGCTATTGCTGCACCAAAATAACTACCTAGTAGTTCGGATTCTTACCTCAACTGGACTAAAACTTACCTTATATCCAGACAAAAAAAAGCCAAATCCAACAGTGGAGGTCAATTACTGCTGGCTTGAATTCTTAAATGGCTATGCTGTCTAAAAAGAAACTAGTAGCGATAGTGAGCAAAAGCTTTATTTGCTTCTGCCATACGATGAGTTTCCTCACGTTTCTTCATAGCTGCACCTGTTTCATTAGCTGCATCCATAATTTCGTTAGCGAGCCTGCTAGCCATAGTTCGGCCACCTCTGGAGCGGGAAAACTGGATTAACCATCTTAGGGCCAAAGTTATGCCACGAGAAGGTTTAACTTCCATTGGTACTTGGTAAGTTGCACCACCCACACGGCGAGCTTTAACCTCAACCAAAGGTGTAAGGTTCTTCATAGCTTGCTCGAAAACCTCTAAGGGTTCTTTGTCAGTTCTTTCCGCAATTATGGAGAAAGCATCGTAAACGATTCGAGAAGCTAGAGAGTTTTTCCCTGATTTCATGACTCTTCTAATAGTCATATTGACCAGACGACTGTTATAGACAGGATCTGGTGGAACGGGGCGTTTTTTTCTTGTAGATCTACGAGACATGACTTCTATTTTCTATAGATAGGATGAATATATATACGAGTGAAAGTGACAGCACTTTTTCTGCTCATCACTTGAGTGTTACAGACTAAAAAAGTCCAATCCTTCCGGTGTGGACAATTACTCCTCTCGTAACACTAATTGCTGTATTGAGAGCAACACTTTTTTGTTCTCAAATAATTACATCATAGTATTCTACTTTCTGGAAGCTTAGAGTGAGATCTTTCAATCTTGGCATCACTTTAAAGCACTACTGGATGATGAATATCGCTGTAAACTCAGTTATTAGCGTTATTAGCCTTTGGGCTTTTTCGCTCCGTACTTAGAGCGTCCTTGCTTTCTGTCTTTTACTCCAGTTGTATCCAGAGTACCGCGAACTATGTGGTAGCGTACTCCAGGTAAATCCTTAACCCTTCCACCACGGATTAAAACTACAGAGTGCTCTTGAAGATTATGTCCAATACCTGGAATGTAGGCTGTAACCTCAAATCCAGATGTTAAACGTACCCTAGCAACCTTTCTCAAAGCAGAGTTGGGTTTTTTGGGAGTAGTAGTGTAAACCCTGGTGCATACTCCACGACGTTGGGGGCATTCTTTGAGTGCAGGAGATTTAGTCTTTTTCTGTAATTTGGAACGTTCGCTACGGATAAGTTGCTGGATAGTAGGCATAATCTATATATATTTTTAGGTACAATCAATCCTTGCTTTTGTTAGTTAAGGTCAATTATATAGGCAGACAAATTCTGATTATAGGCAGATTTAAAAGTAAATGTCAATATAATTAATCTTCTTTTGGCTTAAAAGAAATTCCACAACTACAGCTGGAGATAGCCTGAGGATTATGGAAGCGAAATCCCCCTCCCATCAAGTCTTCAGCATAGTCTATATGTAACTCCTCGACGTATAAGCGTGAATTTTCGCCTACCAATATAGCAATTCCCTGTGATTCGCAAGAACAGTCATCAGCTTCGCTGTCCTTCGAGGATTCAGGCTGAAAGGTAGAACTCTGCTCTAGCTTCAGACAATAAAATAAGCCCGAACAGCCTCCTTGCTTAACTTCGAGTCGGAGGGCACTATCGAGCTTATCCTGAGATTTCTGAATTCTAGCTATCTCTTTAGCAGCAGCGACACTGAGTTTTATCATCAATCTGACTCTAAGGGTTTGAAATAATCTACCTGAGCCAATCCTACTACAGATCGCTGCTTGTTTACTGAGCTAGACAATCTTATCTGTCTGCGCGAGCATAGTCATCTTGGTAACGAACGATATCGTCTTCACCTAGATACTGTCCATTTTGAACCTCAATTAAAACCAACTTGATTACACCAGGATTTTCTAAACGGTGGGGAGTGCACTGGGGTACATAAGTAGACTGGTTGCTGCTGAGTACTTTTTCATCTTCTCCACAAGTAACTTTAGCTGTGCCAGAGACAACAATCCAGTGCTCGCTACGGTGATGATGCATCTGGAGGCTAAGACGATGGCCAGGATTAACTTCGATCCGTTTAATCTTGTAGCCAGTTCCTTCTTCTAAAGTTGTGAAAGAACCCCAAGGGCGAATCTCTGTTGCTGAAACTCCTTGATGGTTAATTACTTCAGTGATACGTAGTGATTCTTCTTTAGACTGCTTTGCTTTAGTAGTTTGAGTAGTTTGGGACATGTTTAATTACAGAGAATGATAGCTAATTTAGACTTTAATTTTCTTATCTTGAATACAACTATTATTTCCTCAAGGGCTTGTTGTCGTACTCATACGGCAAAGATAACAATAATTTTCTGAAAAAAGAAGTTTGAGATATCGGAAAATCCTTACTTACGTCTAATCTTTACAAATATCTGGTTCTTTTTGGTGACAATTTTACATTTGCTATGTGTTTTGAACCAGGTGCATTTGCGGAAAAGCCCATAATGCATAGGCTTGGACCTAATTAAGGTCAGTTTTTCTCAAGTATCTATTGAATGAAAGGTAACCCAAAGCTAAAGTAACTAAACTTATGGCATGGGTGAAGGTGTGAGAAAAAAGAGGCTACACTATTAAGCCCATTCATAGGTTACTATTCTATAATGCCTGTATATGTTTAGCGATCGCTTCCTAGAGAATCTACACTTGACTTGAGGTAGCATCCTAAGCTGAGAATAAAGTATTTTTCTGTCTGCCGACACGACATAAAAAAATTTATCTGACTCAATACGTTCTATGAAAAATCCCAGAATGAGCAATTTGTCTTCCCCCAGAAACACTAATCCTAGCGATAAGTCCAGCCAGTTGCAGGAGCAACCTTTTGGCGGACAGCGTTGGCTGGTAGAGGAGAGGGACGCTTGTGGCGTTGGTTTCATCGCGTACCAGGATGGTAGAGCTAGTCATAAAACTGTTGAGCAGGCTTTAGTCGGTCTAGGCTGTATGGAACATCGTGGTGGCTGTAGTGCTGACCGTGATTCTGGTGATGGGGCAGGCATCATGACTGCTTTACCCCATAAGTTATTACAGTCATGGTTTACCGAGCAGAAAATCGAGTCCCCCCAGCCAGAGAGCTATGGTGTGGGCATGGTATTTTTGCCTCAAGACGAAGTGAAACGAGCAGAGGCTAGGGGATATGTAGAGTCGGTAGTTGAGCAAGAAGGCTTGGCTATTTTTGGTTGGCGGACAGTCCCAGTTAAACCAGAGGTCTTAGGTGTACAGGCAAGAGAATTTCAGCCCCATATCGAACAGGTGCTTGTTAGTTCTCCAGATGGTTTAACTGGAGACGACTTAGAAAGAAAGCTTTATATTGCGCGATCGCGTGTTGGTAAGCAGTTGACTGATGATTTCTATGTCTGTTCTTTCTCATGTCGCACCATTGTATATAAAGGAATGGTTCGCTCAGAGATTTTAGGTCAGTTCTATCAAGATCTAACTAATCCTACTTTTGAAACAACCTTTGCCGTTTACCATCGTCGTTTTAGTACCAACACCATGCCTAAATGGCCTTTCGCTCAACCGATGCGGTTGCTAGGTCATAATGGGGAAATTAATACTCTGATCGGTAATATCAACTGGATGGCAACCAGAGAACAGAATCTAGAGGTTCCTGGCTGGAGTAAAGAAGATTTAAATGGTTTGACTCCCATCGTTAATACGGATAACAGTGACTCTTATAATCTTGATAGCACGATGGAGCTGTTGGTGAGAACTGGACGAAGCTTACCCGAAGCTGCAATGATCCTAGTGCCTGAAGCTTATAAGAATCAGTCAGAACTAGAGCAGTATCCTGAGATTACCGACTTTTACGAGTACTACAGTGGTTTGCAGGAACCTTGGGATGGACCTGCACTTTTGGTATATAGCGATGGCAAAACAGTTGGTGCTAGCTTGGATCGTAATGGCCTACGTCCAGCGCGTTACACGATTACTAAAGAAGGCTACATTATCGTTGCTTCGGAGACAGGAGTAGTCGAAATCCCCGATAGCGAAGTAGTGGAAAAAGGCAGACTAGGCCCTGGCCAAACAATTGTTGTTGACTTACAAACTCAAGAGATTTTGCGTAATTGGGATGTCAAGCAGCGCGTTGCTAAGCAAAACCCTTATGGTGAGTGGGTTAGTCAAAACCGCCAGGCAGTAGCTCTACAAGAATACGGCAGTGAATTAAAACTGGATAAAGATGAGCTGTTACGTCAGCAAACTGCTTTTGGTTACACTGCTGAAGATGTGGAAATGATTATCCAGTCCATGGCAATTCAAGGAAAAGAGCCAACTTATTGCATGGGTGACGATATTCCTTTGGCAGTACTTTCCAATAAAGCTCATTTGCTTTATGACTATTTTAAACAGCGATTTGCTCAGGTAACTAATCCTCCAATTGATCCTCTTAGAGAGAGTCTGGTCATGTCCTTGGGAATGCAATTAGGCGCTAAAGGTAACCTTTTAGCTGTTAAGTCTGAGGATGCTCGTCTAATCAAGTTAGAAAGCCCAATTCTTAATGAGACTGAATTGGAAATTGTTAAGGATTCCGAGATTAGGAGTGAAACTCTATCTACTCTCTATGAAATCGCTACAGGACCTCAGGGACTAGAAGCTGCCATTAAACAGTTATGCGAAGCAGCAGCTAAGGCTGTCAACGAGGGTGCAGAGATCTTGATCTTGAGCGATCGCGCTAACCAAACTATCGGAACTGATTACAGTTACATTCCTCCTTTGGCTGCGGTAGGAGCCGTGCATCATCATTTGATTAAATCTGGGCTGCGCCTCAAAACTTCTCTGGTAGTGGATACGGCTCAGTGCTGGAATACTCATCATTATGCTTGTTTAGTGGGTTATGGTGCTTCAGCAGTTTGTCCTTATTTAGCTTGGGAAAGTGTGCGTCAGTGGTGGTATAATCCTCGTACCCAGAAGCTGATGGCTAACGAGAAAATTGAGCAGATCTCACTAGCTAAGGCGCAGCAAAATTATCGTAAAGCTGTAGAAGCGGGACTACTGAAAATTCTCTCCAAGATGGGGATTTCGTTACTTGCTTCCTATCATGGAGCGCAAATCTTTGAAGCAATTGGCTTGGGCATGGATTTAGTAAATCTTTGTTTTGCAGGTACGACTTCTCGTCTAGGTGGTCTAACGATCTCAGAGCTGGCTCAAGAAGTTATGAGTATCCACCAGAGAGCTTTCCCTGAGTTGCAGAGTAAGAAACTTGCTAATTTTGGTTTTGTGGCATACCGCAAAGGTGGTGAATATCACATGAACACCCCTGAGATGTCTAAAGCTCTGCATCAAGCAGTTAAAACTAAGCAGTATGATCACTACGAACTGTATAAACAGTATTTACAAGGTCGTCCTGCCACAGCCTTGCGAGATTTATTAGACTTTGAGAGCGATCGCGAATCAATTCCTCTAGAACAAGTTGAATCCATTGAATCGATTGTTAAGCGTTTCTGTACTGGTGGCATGTCTCTAGGCTCTCTATCTCGTGAAGCTCATGAAACTTTGGCAGTTGCGATGAATCGACTTGGGGGCAAATCCAACTCTGGTGAAGGTGGAGAGGATACAGTTCGCTTTAAGGTTTTAGATGATGTAGATGGTGAAGGTAATTCACCCACCCTGCCTCATCTCAATGGCCTGAGAAATAGTGACACCGCAAGTTCCGCGATCAAGCAGGTGGCATCTGGCAGATTTGGGGTAACTCCCGAGTACCTCATGAGTGGTAAACAGCTAGAAATTAAAGTAGCTCAAGGGGCAAAACCAGGCGAAGGTGGTCAACTTCCTGGTAAGAAAGTTAGTCAATATATTGCTTCCTTGCGTCGTTCCAAACCTGGGGTAACTCTGATCTCACCTCCTCCTCACCATGATATTTACTCTATTGAGGATTTGGCTCAACTCATTCATGACTTGCACCAGATAAATCCTAAAGCAGGTGTATCAGTCAAATTAGTTGCTGAGATTGGTATTGGGACAATTGCAGCAGGTGTTGCAAAAGCCAATGCAGATGTTATTCAAATCTCTGGACATGATGGCGGTACTGGCGCATCTCCACTCAGCTCAATCAAGCATGCTGGAGCACCTTGGGAACTTGGTTTAACCGAAGTCCATCGTGTTTTAATGCAAAATCAATTGCGCGATCGCGTTTTACTCCGTGCAGATGGCGGTCTAAAAACTGGTTGGGATGTTTTGATGGCTGCTTTGATGGGTGCAGAAGAATATGGCTTTGGTTCGATCGCCATGATTGCTGAAGGTTGTCGCATGGCTCGTGTTTGCCACATGAATACTTGCCCTGTGGGAGTTGCCACTCAACGGGAAGATCTCAGAGCCAAATTTACCGGTATTCCTGAAGATGTGGTTAATTTCTTCTTCTTCGTTGCTGAGGAAGTACGTTCTTTGCTAGCGCGTTTAGGTTACGCTTCTCTCAAAGAGATTATCGGACGTGCAGATCTGCTTGTGCAGAGAGCAGATGCTCAGCTAACTAAAACTCAAGGGATGAACCTCGATTGTTTGATTAATCTTCCAGATGTTAAAACTGACCGCTCTTGGTTAGATCACGGTGCTGTTAACACCAATGGCAAGGTATTAGATGATGAAATCCTCGCAGATGCAGACATTGCTAATTCGATCGCTAATCAAGGTGCGATAAGTAAAGACTTCAAAATTGTCAACACAGACCGTTCTGTAGGTGCTAGAGTATCTGGTGCGATCGCTTCTATTTATGGTGATAGCGGTTTTGAGGGCGAAATCAAACTCAACTTCCAAGGTTATGCTGGTCAAAGCTTTGGTGCATTTAACCATCCTGGAATGAAAATTACGCTTACTGGTGAAGCCAATGATTACGTCGGTAAAGGCATGCACGGTGGTGAAATAGTTATCAAACCTCCTGCAACCGCTGGCTACGATACTTCTGCGAGTTCAATTGTTGGTAATACTTGTTTATATGGGGCAACAGGCGGGACTCTCTATGCCAATGGTCGTGCAGGCGAACGTTTTGGCGTGCGGAATTCTGTTGGTAAAGCCGTGATCGAAGGTGCAGGCGATCACTGTTGTGAATACATGACTGGTGGCGTGATTGTGGTCTTAGGCTCTGTTGGCCGTAACGTCGGTGCTGGGATGACTGGTGGTATTGGATACTTCCTTGATGAAGAAAATAACTTTGAGCCTAAAGTTAACCCTGAGATTGTCTCTATGCAAAGGATTGTTTCGGAAGCAGGTAAGCAACAGCTCAAAGAGATGATCACTGCTCATGTCGAGAAAACTGGTAGCAGCAAAGGTCAAGCAATCTTAGCTGATTGGGATAACTATGTTGGTAAGTTCTGGCAAGTTGTACCACCTTCTGAAAAAGAGAATGTCGTGGTTGCAGCAGCAGAGCAGTCTTTGACTTCTGTCTAAAGGTTATTGACTGAGTTAAATTACTTTGAATTAAGTTAATTAGGGCTGGAGGTTTTGCTTCCAGTCTTTTTTTGTGGTGAAGGGGATTCGTGAACGCATCATAAGTCCTTGTTTAGTGCAAAGCTATCCAAATAATTTAAACTCGATAACAATGTAAATGTTTGGATTTGCTGTATTCCAAGATTTTCTGATCTCTGGTAAATAGAGTTAGATTACTAATTCTGGAAATAGCACAAATGATTCTATCGGCTGGATCACCATGAAAGTTACCTGGTAAAAAGCTACTTTCAATCGCTATTTCTGGAGATAGGCTAGCTAGATTGATTCCAGGTTGGGTGAGACTTTCTTGTACCTATTGTGAGATTGGTTTTGAAAGCACGACTCGCTCTTTGGCAACTAACATTGAAAGTTCCCATACTGATATGGCGGAAATAAATACTTTGCCTTGTCTACCCCAATCATCTATGTCCTCAACTATCTGTTGCGATAGTTCGGGCGATTCACTAAACAACCAAATCCAGATGTGAGTATCTAGAAGTGCGCCTGTTTAGACATCTACTTCCCAAGTCTCTCTGTCCCTTCAACAATATCTCCTCAACACTCCACCGTATTTTCCAGGCAGCCAAATAGAGAGTAAGTCTTATTTTCTATTGGGGTGAGTTCTGCCATTGGTTTACCGTGTTTGGTAATAATTATTGATTTTTTGGTTTGGTTGACCTCATCAATTAGCCTCAAGCAATGAGTTTTGAATTCTCCTGCACCAATAATTTTTTCATTTGACTGCATGATTTATTCTTTATCTATGGTCATAAATTACGATAGCATTGCGATCGCTATTTGGAGAGTTTTGGTTAGTGCGATCGCATCATCGATATATCTAGTAGTTTTTTTAGACAAAAAAATAGTGGGTAAAATAACCCACCACTCACGGAAAATTGACTGTAAATGACAAATGCTCTGACTATTTGATGATGTCTTTGCGGCGTTTGAGTACGCGGGAACCGCCAATAAGACCACCAACTGCCAAAAGACCTAAACCAGGAGAAAATTCAAAAGGAACACTTGCCCCTGGAGCTGCACCTACAGTAATTTCTTGGCTTTGAAATTCAAAAGGAGCTGCAAAAGCTGTTGCATTAAAAGTTCCTGTGTTGAAGGCTCCGAAGTCTACTGGGACATCGAAAGAAGCTGTACCACCAAGTATACTAATTGTTTCGCCAGAATCTACACCAAAGTTTGGTACTCTAAAATCCAAAGCATCCAAATTGCCGACACCCGACGCATCAGTTAGAAAAATCTGTGATATAGCGAAATTTCCTGAAGGGGTAGAGAAAGAGACAGATCCTGAAGTGGGAGTAAAAGCGGTTCCAAAGAAACCCGTTGTATCGTTCAGAAAATTGTTAGGGTCTACATCAAATGCAAAAGTAGCAGCGGGATTACCAGCAGTAAAATTAGACGTAGCTGAGGCGGAGCCAGAAAAAGTAAAAGTTGATGATCCTGCGCCAGCATCTGTAATGCTTAGAGATATAGCATGGCTAGCCTGGGCGTAGGCAACTGTGGATAGAAGGGAAATTGTCCCGATGGATAAAGCTTTTAAAGCATTCATGATTGATACTCTTCTTTATATGTTAAAAATAAACAGCATTCACTCTTCCCAATAGTCGCATTAGAATAACAAAATAGCATCGGTAATAATTCTAGTTTTTAAGCTAATGCTCAGTTTATTTTAAGCACTCTTTTGATTTTGTCTGTTTAAGGCATTAGGGCTTTGATTTACAGCTTTAGATTACCTTTCTTGCCGAAAACTAGTAATGCTTGAACAATATGAATAATTTTATCTGACTAATTTTTGGACAATAAGATTAAGTATTTTTGGCTAAATTTTTAGTTATTCTAAGTATTTACTTGTAGCGATCTAAAACTTGTTTTAAGTACTTACCCGTATAAGAGTTTTTATTTTTTGCTACTTCTTCTGGTGTCCCTGTGGCAATAACCTTACCACCCTTGTCCCCACCTTCTGGCCCTAGATCGATGATCCAATCTGAACAACGAATCACATCTAGATTATGCTCGATTACTACTAATGAGTTTCCCTTATCTACCAGACGTTGCAAGACATTTAATAGATGATGCACATCATAAAAAGATAACCCTGTAGTGGGTTCGTCGATCAGGTAGAGAGTTTTGCCTGTGGCTCTGCGAGAGAGTTCAGAGGCTAGTTTGACTCGTTGCGCTTCTCCTCCAGACAGGGTGGGGGCTGGTTGTCCAAGCTTGATATAGCCCAAACCGACATCTACCAGAGTTTGCAGTTTTTTCTGGGCGCGGGGAATGTTTTGAAAGACTTCTAAGCCTTCTTCTACCGTCATATTGAGCACGTCAGCGATGGAATAGCCTTTGTACTTTACTTGAAGGGTTTCGCGGTTGTATCTTGCTCCTTTGCAGACATCGCATTGCACATACACATTAGGTAGAAAGTTCATTTCAATGACATTGACCCCTTGGCCACTGCAAGCTTCACATCTACCTCCTTTAACATTAAAAGAAAACCTACCAGCTTTGTACCCACGAGCCTTGGCTTCGATGGTTTCGGTAAAGATGGCGCGGATCGCATCGAATACTCCTGTATAAGTAACAGGGTTGGAACGGGGAGTTCTGCCGATGGGTGATTGGTCGATGGTGATTACTTTATCGATCGCACCTAAACCTGCCACTTCTCCTAGTTTGCTAGGGAAAGGTTTTTTCTTGGTGAGATGATGTTGTAAAGCAGGATGCAACAGTTCATTGATTAGAGTAGATTTGCCAGAACCAGATACTCCCGTGATACAAACAAATTTGCCTAGAGGAATATCTACATTGATATTTTGTAGGTTGTTTTGATGGCAGTTTTTGAGAGAAAGACAGACTTGTTTGCCTTCTCGACGTTCTTGGGGAGTGGCAATAACTTTTCTCTTGGATAAGTAGGCTCCTGCAACAGATTCTTTGGATTTGAGTAAATCTTTGAGAGTGCCTTCGACAACTATTTTTCCCCCATGTACCCCAGCGTAAGGGCCAATATCCACAATATGATCAGCACAGCGAATGGTGTCTTCATCGTGTTCGACAACTATCAGAGTGTTACCGAGGTCGCGGAGTTTCTGGAGGGTTGCTAACAGGCGATCGTTATCTCGTTGGTGCAAGCCAATGCTAGGTTCATCTAGAACGTACAATACTCCTGTTAAACCTGCACCGATCTGAGTTGCCAGGCGGATTCTTTGGGCTTCTCCCCCTGAGAGAGTCATGGCTGCGCGGTCTAGAGTCAGGTAATCTAAGCCCACATCCAAAAGAAATTGCAATCTTGCTTTGATTTCTTTGAGTGCTAGTTCACCGATTAATGCCTGACGTTGGGTAAGTTCGAGATTTTCTACCCTGGTTAAGCAGTCACGAATGGGTACGCTAACTAGGTCGTTGATGCCATATTGCCCCAGGCGGACCGCCAAAGATTCTGGCTTGAGACGTTTCCCGTTGCAGACTTCGCAAGGTTTATTGATTAGGTACTGTTCGAGTTTTTGTTTGGCTGCATCAGAACTGGTTTCGCGATAGTTGCGCTCTAGCATTTTGAGAATGCCATAGTATTTGCGATGATAACCCTCGCGATCACTACGACTATCCGCATAGTAATAGATGGGTTCATCTGTGCCGTGGAGCAAAATGTCCTGTTGAGTGGGAGTTAGCTCTTCCCAAGGAGTCTGAATATCAAAGCCGTATGCTTCACCAACGCTATAAAGCAGAGATAAATAATACGTATTGTTTTTGTCTGACCAAGGTGCGATCGCGCTATAAAGAGGTTGCCTTGGGTCGGGAATGATTAGTTCTTCGGCAAAGGTGCGCTTACTCCCAATACCGTGGCATTCGGGGCAAGCTCCATAAGGAGAGTTGAAAGAAAATAACCTAGGGGACAGTTCTTCCATAACTGCGCCGTGTTCAGGACAGGCAAAATTCTCCGAAAAGACTATTTCGCGATCTTTTTCATCCACCAAATCGATAACGGCGATACCTTCGGCTAGTTTAAGAGCCGTACTTAGAGAATCTGCGAGTCTCTCTTGAATCCCATCTTTTTTGACTAATCTATCTACCACTACTTCTATACTGTGGGCGTAGCTTTTTTTGAGATCGATCTCTTCAGAAAGCTGTTTTACTTCACCGTTGATTCTGACTCTGACAAATCCTTGCGAAGCCAATCCTGAAAGTAGCTGCTTGTGAGTACCTTTCTTGCCTCTAACCACTGGAGCGAGAACCAAAAACTTAGTTTTATCAGGAAGCTCCAGGACGCGATCGCACATTTCATCAATAGTCTGGGGCACAATCGAGCGATCGCACTTCGGGCAGTGGGGTTTTCCTGCTCTACCAAACAAAAGCCTCAGATAGTCATAAATTTCGGTGACTGTCCCAACGGTAGAACGTGGGTTGTGAGAGGTGGATTTTTGGTCGATGGAAATAGCAGGACTTAAGCCCTCAATAGCGTCCACATCTGGCTTATCTAATTGTCCCAAAAACTGTCTGGCATAAGCACTCAAAGACTCTACATAACGCCGTTGTCCTTCAGCAAAAATAGTATCGAATGCTAATGAAGACTTGCCACTGCCAGATACTCCAGTGAAAACAATCAGCTTGTTACGAGGTAGATCAAGGTTAATATCCTTGAGGTTGTGTTGGCGCGCACCACGGATGCGAATGGTATCCAGAGAATCAGACAAATTAGGCATTTATACGGATAGAGCAGTATAAATTGATTGTACCGATTTTTCCCTCTGTTAATGGTTGATGGTTGATAGTTAAGTGTGCTGAACTTGTTATCAATAAGTGATCAGCAACAAACAATGAATCAGGAACAAAAGCCTCGCTATATCCTTTTTGCCCAACATGGTTGGTCGGATAACGGTAATGATATCGGCTATTTGGCTCGGAAACTATCGGCAGAAGACGCGTTGGTAGTAGCTCCTAGTTTGGGTTTGGTGAAAACTTATTGGCGAATTTCGCTCTTAGTCAAACAAGTGGAAACTATTGCCCAAACAGTAATGACAAAATACCCCGATCTTCCTCTGAGGATCATAGGGCATTCTATGGGTGGCTTGATTTGGTTGGAAGTTCTCAAGCGTAATCCTGAATGGTGGCCCAAGGTTCATTCTCTAGTTGTAATTGGTTCGCCGATCGCAGGAGCGCACTTAGCAAGGATTATCGATCCTTTGGGTCTAGGTATCGGCATTGCCAGAGACTTGGGGCAAAATCGTCGCTCTCTTGCAGAAAAAATTGCGCAAAAAATTCCTACTCTGTCGATCGCAGGAGAACTAGGTAATGGAACAGATGGCATGGTTAATACAGAGGCAACCAAATTTGCTTACGCTAACTATGAAATTGTGCCTCAAATAGCTCATGCCAGATTAAAGTGTCACTTGGGCTTGATTCCAATCATTCAACAGTTTTGGCATAATCCTGTGATCGCCAATTCTGATGTAGATAACTTGACGACTAAAGTAATTAAACGATTGCAGCAGGTTAAAGGGATGACTGATGCTGACTATCAATTTCTCCCCGAATCTACTCTGATCCATAAACTACCTCAGGGAATTATGCTTCGAAGCTATAGTAACCAAGTGGGTGTAGAACATGTCTTTGTCGTCGATGATCAAGAAAATTGTCTCTATGCTGGCTATGTGGGTTGGTTACACAAGGGTAAATTGAGAGCTGCGATCGCTAATCTGCTAACAGAATTTCCCAACTAAATTCATAGTTACTGCTCAATAAAAGGTGTATCGACAAATTCGACCAGACCAATCTCAGTGAGTAACTGTTGCCATTGAGTTTTATTCTGAGTGGCTAACTCTAAAGAATCGTGCCAAAAACCTTGTTTGCTATAAAAGGCAAATTTTTCTGGATTACTCAAACTAGCTATTGTTTGTTGCTGCATTTCAGATACCCGTTGATGCCCTAGCCAACCTTCCAGAACTATATCTTGTGAGCGATTTTGGGGGTTACAGATGCTAGAAAGATACCAATGATAGATAGTTTCTGATGATTGGGACTTTTGATTGATTGATAAAGGAATTTCAATGCTCATAATTCCTGACTCACCTGAAACAGTGAAAAATTGCTCGTAAACTAGTCGATCTGCGCTGTCTCGCAAAACTAGTTCCAGGGTTCGTGTTTGTTCGATTTCTGGTACATGGAAATAAAGTTTGGGTGTAGCAGAGCTTGTTAGGTTAATTCCTGTTTCTGGCACCAGAGCTACAAACCCAGAACGATCACTAAGATCGCAAGATCCTCTACTCCCTCCATCCCGACGATTAGTCGGTAGACCACTATTTTCTATTTGAGATGCTGTTTGATTTATCTGATCATTGGATTGTTGTGTCTGAGCCACAACTGCTAATGGTGAGATTGTTACTCCCAGGCTTATCGCAATACTTATTAGTTCTAAAACAGTTTTTATCTTTTTTGTACTAAACATTATTTTGTTATCTAAAGTGGAATGATCAACATATTGATTAGTAACATGTTACGTGTATGATATTTTTTTTTATGATGTAAGTCTATATAAATACGGTTAAAATATAAAAAAGATAATATTTTTCTGCTGCATTTTTGCTCCGTAAATTAAACGATAATATGAATAT
>CAZSEZ010000066.1:0-17663 GCA_964606015.1 uncultured bacterium | reverse complement strand
CAACTCCAGCAAGAACACCCTGAAGCTCTGAATAGACTGCTGCAAGAATTTACTAAACAAGCAGATTTTGAGCTAGCTGAAGATCTCGAATCTCTGTTACTTGAGTACAATAAGTCTCCGATTCCACCACTATCAGTTATGGCAAGTGTTCCGATTCATCTCAATAATCTTTTTGAGACAGCTTTGGCACAAGTCCAAAAAACTAAAACCAAGAAAAAGAAAAAAGCAAAGAAAGGTTTTGTTAGGTGAATAAATAAGTAATTGATGAAAAATCTGGAAAATCCAACAGCATTTTGCCTGGCCCAGTATCTTTGTGGAGTTTTGCGGACTGCTGTAGGGTTTGGATAGGATATTGAGGACTACTCATTTCAACTTCATCTCAATATCTTTTTGTCCGATACACTTTAATCACTGAGCTTTCTCTAAGAAGCAGTTTTTACAGGCTCAATGTTTGTCTACATGTAGACACTCTATTAAGCGCGTATGCTTGATGCTGATTGCTTTTCTGTGTTTGCTTCTTTGATAGTTATCTAAGATTGGCTTGAAAAAATTGAACTTCTGTACATCTGACTAGTTTATTTGAGTTCTTAAATACTTTGTTGTTCCTCTAGTTGTTTGTTTGATCCAGAATTTTCTAACGTATTTATGCGTTGAGTAGGTGAGTTAGTTAAATTTTCTGTTAAAAATACTTACATTTATCTGCCCTGATTCTTTATTTATCCCTTTTATTTTTGCTGATATCCGTAATATCAACGACTTATTTACTGGGATCTGGGTGGAATTTGACCTTTATTGTTTTTACGATTGTTGCAATGACGACTCTTTATAAAGAGTGGATTAAATTCATGATTTCTTTATAAGATCGGTCAATGTTTTTGCGGATGGGTAAATTAATTCTATCTTCTATACTCATTTAAGTAAGTAAGCAAATGATTTCACGACCGTATAATTATCAAAAATAAAATTTATTCAGAAATGTTAACTAAAAGAATTAAACGATTAACTGCTAACTGTGCGTACAAATTTGTTATCTGGGGAGGGTTACTGATTTCTCCTGCTATGGCTCTTCCTGATGGTGCAGAAATCAACGCAACTGGTTCCATGACCCCCGACTTGCACGAGCAAGAGGTCTGGACCGGGGAAACACTTTCTCTAGAAAGAAGGATCACTGTAAATATAGAAGACATCATAGAAGAAGTTACTGTATCTTCTGCTCCTGAAAAATTAGACATTTTATTTTTGGCTGATAATACAGATAGTATGACTTCAGCGATCGCCAATGTTCAAGATAATGCTCAGACACTACTTAGAAATTTGTCTGACACATACGGAGATGTTCAGTTTGGAGTAGCCAGATACTACGGAGACCCTCAAGAAACTAAAAATAGATGGGAGGCTCATGGGCAACTAGTTACATTTAATCGGACCTACACTTTTCAGGAGGCTCGAACTTGTACAAATTCGCAGGGTGAAACTTATGATTGTTATAGATATCAAGTAGAACAAACCGTAAGCGATGGAGGTTCTGGTAGTTGGACAACAAATGTGAGCTTGTCAAAACACCAGGAGTATGGAGACTCTCACACCGAGTCCTGGGAAGGTTATCGTAATAGACGAATTGAGGAAGAAATTGGAGCAACAGGGGCATATGAGCTTCAACAATCGGTCAATGGTGGCAATATTGACGAAGCAGTAGCTGCTATCAATGATTGGCGTGCATCTAGTGGAGGTGACTGGTCAGAAGGTAGTTTTTTCGCTTTACACCAGGCTGCAACTTCAGGTCTTACCACGGATACAGGTTATGCCAGCAATTACGAAACTGGCTGGCGGAGTGACGCCAAAAAAGTTATTGTCTGGTTTGGTGATGCCCAGTCACACACTATGACTCTGGAACAGCAAGAAGTTATTAGTGCTTTGGAAGCACAAGATATCAGTGTAATAGCGATCCACACTAGATCTACTGCACTAAGTGAAACTCAGGGTCTTGATGCAGATTTCCAAGCTTCTGGTATTGCAAATGCAACAAATGGCCAGTATGCAGATGTGTACAGTGAAGAATTATCTGATACTATTACTGCTCTCATTGGCAATACCGTCACAGTAACTAATACTTATTCTCCAGGAATACAGTTAGTTTTTAATAGTGTAGAAGGGGCTGATAGTGATGCTCTAGCTGGTTTAAATATAAGCTATACCTGCATCGATCCTTTAGGATGTAATGGTATTGAGGATGGTGACGAACGTCTGTTCCGGATGGATATCAGTGCTAATCAATCTGGTGTTTACAATTTCAGAACAGTGGCTGAAAATGTTGACGGTGCAGAGGCTAATAATCTTATTGTAGTTAGACCATATTTTGCTGATTAAGCTAAGCAAAGGGTGATCTAAATCTGTAGCTTTTTAGATATAAATTTGCCAAAGAGTAAGAGTCATTTCTTGCCCTTTGGTTTTTGCTCTTAGAGAATATCAAAACAATAGTTAAGCATTGTTCGGTTAAGGTATGGTTCGTTTGTTTACTGATACGGATTCTTGATCATAGCGATCGCTTATTATTTATTCAGTTGAACAGAAAGAGTAATTGAAAATTCATTCATCCAGAATTGAACGAAAGTTTTGAACAAATGAACACTGGAAATTAACCTGATAACTAAGCTCAAATAGCAAAAAACTTGCACTAAACCAAGAATTATTGGCATTGCACAAGCTGTTTACCATGTTGGTTAAACTATTTTGGGTTAACTAGTATTTGTTCTTGAGTCAAGATTACAGAATCTCACTTGAAAAGATCCAAGTTAAACTCTTGGTTGTAATAAATCTCGGTATGTCAAAAAATCTAGCTCTGTTACTGTTAACTTTGCTGAGTTTTTTCTAGGCTACAGTTCTAGTGATTAGACCCCAAATAAAGATCAGTAGTATCGCACCCAAGACTGCAAAGAGGACTCCTGGGATTGTTAGAGAGCCGGCTGTCGCCCCCGACCCCAGAAGAGCATGTCCAATATAACCACCAACAAAGGAACCTAAAATACCAAGCCCAATAGTCGCAAAAATCCCCCCACCTTGACGGCCAGGATAGACTAGTTTTGCTAGTGCGCCGGCAATTAAACCTAGAACCAACCAAGTTACAATACCCATATTTTTTGCTCCTAATAAAGTTTAACTATGTTTTTTCTGAAACTGTTACTTTAAAACTAATTCGTATTAGGCCGAATTTCTGCTATCTAAATAAGGATTTAATATCTAAACCAATAAAACTGGAAAAATAACAAGATTTATGGATTTTTATTGCTCAAAATTAAGGTATGTATAGCTAGTAATGATTTGTGGTGTTACAACTATCAGTTTGCTAATTGTTTGTCGCTAGTAGTTGGAAAGTTTGGATACAGAAATTCTAGTTTAGGTGGATTTTTCTGTTAGATATGAGGCTATTTGATAATTAGCTGAAAAGCTAGAGCGTCCTAAAAATGCAAAAATAGGGAGATGCAGAGAAATTATTAGACAAACTACTATGGCTGAATCCCTAAAGTATCTGAGCGGTAGCGATATCCGCGATCGCTTTCTCAAATTCTATGAAGAGAGACAACACAAAATCTTACCTAGTGCTTCTTTAATCCCTGAAGATCCTACAGTTTTGCTAACTATTGCAGGGATGTTGCCTTTCAAGCCAATCTTTTTAGGACAACAGAAAGCACCACAACCTCGTGCCACTACTTCCCAAAAATGTATCCGCACCAATGATATCGAAAATGTAGGGCGCACCGCCCGCCACCATACTTTCTTCGAGATGCTAGGGAATTTCAGCTTTGGTGATTACTTTAAAGAACAAGCGATCGAGTGGGCTTGGGAACTCTCGACTAAGGTGTACGGATTACCTGCTGAGCAAATAGTCGTTAGTGTCTTTCGAGAGGATGATGAGGCATTTGCGATTTGGCGCGACAAAATGGGCATCCCTGCTCACCGTATTCAGCGCATGGGTGAAGCAGATAACTTCTGGAAATCGGGGGCAACAGGCCCTTGTGGTCCTTGTTCTGAGTTGTATTTTGATTTTCATCCCGAATTGGGTGATGAGAATATCGACTTGGAAGATGACAGCAGATTTATCGAGTTTTATAACTTGGTATTTATGCAGTACAACCGTGATGCAGAAGGAAACTTAACTCCTCTAGCCAACAAAAACATCGATACTGGGTTGGGCTTGGAACGGATGGCGCAGATTCTCCAGCAAGTACCTAATAACTACGAAACTGATTTGATCTTTCCCATCATTAAAACTGCTGCGGAAACTGCTGGGATTGATTATGCAAAATCCGACGAAAAAACCAAGACTTCGCTCAAGGTAATTGGCGATCACGTGCGTTCCGTGGTTCACATGATTTGTGATGGCATTAATGCTTCTAATGTTGGTCGTGGATATATTTTGCGTCGTTTGATTCGTCGCGTAGTGCGTCACGGTAGATTGATTGGCATTGAAGGTAGCTTTATTAATAAGGTTACAGAAAGCGCGATCTCTGTCTCGGAAACTGCCTATCCTCAAGTTAGAGAAAGAGCTGATTTTATCAAGACGCAACTAGCAAACGAAGAAACTCAATTCCTCAAAACTCTGGAAAGAGGGGAAAAACTGTTAGCAGAAATTATCGCTAAGAAACCCAAACAAATCTCTGGAGTTGATGCTTTTACTCTCTACGATACCTATGGTTTTCCTCTGGAGCTAACTCAAGAAATTGCTGAGGAACAAGGTTTAACTGTCGATGTTCCTGGTTTTGAGGCAGAGATGGCAGAGCAAGTAAATCGCTCTAAAGCTTCTACCGAAACCATTGATCTGACTACTAAAAATGCTTTGGGTGAAATCGTTAAAGCTAGTGGTGACACTGATTTCCTTGGTTATACAGATCTGACTGCTCAGTCTAAAGTTAAAGGAATTGTGGTTGTGGATGAAGCTGGTTCTAGTAGTTCCCAGACCGCAACCGCAGGTAGTGAAGTTCAAATTGTTCTCGATCAAACACCTTTTTATGGAGAATCTGGGGGACAAATTGGCGACAAGGGTTATATCTCTGGGGATAATCTGGTAATTCGGATTGCAGATGTCCAAAAAGAAGGTAATGTTTTTGTTCACAAAGGCAAAGTCGAACGCGGCACCGTTTCCGTCGGAGATACTATTGCTGCAACCATTGATCGTGCTGCGCGTCGTCGTATCCAAGCAAATCATACTGCTACTCACCTCTTGCAAGCTGCTCTGAAAAAAGTAGTGGATGATTCGGTATCTCAGGCTGGTTCTCTGGTAACAAGCGATCGTTTAAGATTCGATTTCAACTCTCCTCGCGCTCTCAAGCCTGAAGAAGTTCAACAGGTCGAAGAATTGGTTAATAGCTGGATCTCAGAAGCTCACCAAGCAGATGTTAATGTCATGCCTCTAGAAACTGCTAGGGCTAAAGGTGCAACGGCAATGTTCGGGGAAAAATATGCTGCTGATGTGCGCGTGATTGATTTCCCTGGCGTATCGATGGAACTTTGTGGCGGTACTCACGTTAATAACACTGCTGAAATTGGTGCATTTAAAATTATCTCGGAAACAGGAATTTCTGCTGGTGTGAGAAGGATTGAGGCGGTATCTGGTGCAGCAATCCTAGATTATCTCAATGTCCGCGATAAGGTAGTCAAAGAACTCAGTGAAAAATTCAAAGTTAAGCCCGAAGAAGTTAGCGATAGAGTTAACAACTTGCAAGTAGAACTCAAAGCTACCCAAAAAGAACTCGAAGCAGCTAAACAAGAATTAGCTTTAGCCAAATCTGATAGTTTGGTTTCTCAAGCTGAAACCGTCGGCGACTATCAAGTTTTAGTAGCCAATATGGGTGAAATGGATGCTAAATCTTTGCAAGCTGCAGGGGAAAGACTCCAACAAAAATTGGGTGAGTCAGCAGTAGTTGTCGCTTCGATTCCTAGTGAAGGTAAAGTGAGTTTAGTTGCTGCTTTCAGTCAGGGAGTGATCAAAGATAAAAAACTCCAAGCTGGTAAATTCATCGGTGGCATTGCCAAAATCTGTGGTGGTGGAGGCGGTGGCAGACCAAATCTTGCTCAAGCAGGCGGTCGTGATGCCAGCAAATTAGAGGAAGCTTTGGCCACAGCAAAGCAACAGTTAGTTGATGGTTTGAGTTAGTTTTCTCAAACTAGCAAAATCTCTTTATAAAGTAGTGCTTCTATCTAGGAAAAGAGGCTAAGAATATGGATTTAACCCTAAATTAAGTCCATTTGCGGAAAAAAGAACCATCCTCACCTGCATCAACTGTCAATTGCTCGATCGCTTGCATTTGCGCCTGATTGAGTAGTTGATAGTTTTGTGCCACCTTGACATTAGACTCTAACTGTTGGGGATTTTCTGCCGCTATGATGCAGCAATGTACCCCTGGTAAAGAAAGACTATAGCCCATCGCTTGCTCCATGCCATTTAAGATGTTGGGTTGTAATAATCGCCCGTAGGCAGGAACTTTCATTGCGATGAGCCCAATGTTTTTCTCTTGGGCAACGGGTAATACCGTAGTAGAGAAAGGGCGGGGATGATGAATATCAGCAGCATTTAAAGAGACCAAAGCCGTATCAAAATCGTAAAGTTTGAGGGCTTCGACGATGACATCTGGTTCGTGATGACCAGAAATTCCAGCAAATTTGATGAGACCTTGGGCTTTGGCTTCTTCCACCGCTTTAATAGCACCATTTTTTCCCAGAATTGTCTTGAGTTCCTCCGAAAAAGAAACATGATGCATTTGCCAGCAATCTAGATAATCTGTTTTGAGGTTTTTTAATGATTGCTCTAAATGTCGCCAGGCACCATCGTAATCTCGAGCATCAGTTTTACTATTTAAGTAGATAAGATTGCGATATTCGGGCAATACCATGCCAAATTGTTTTTCTGATGTACCGCTACCATACATTTCCGCTGTATCAAAATAGCGGATGCCCAGTTCTAAAGCTTTTTGAATTAAAGTGATCGCGTCTTTGTCACGATGAGATTGGGAAATTGGCGTTTTTCCTGCACCACCCAAACCCAATAAAGGTAAGCTGACATTGGTTTTGCCCAGAATCCGCTCTGGCATAGTGGAGGGGAGTTGGGAAAAAGCGACTTCGTTAGTTGCTACTGGGCTGGTTATTGAGGTTTGTTGAGCGATTCTTTTACAACCAATAGCAGTGGCTGCCGCAACACCACCAAGAATAAAGTTACGTCTGTTAGTTGGTTTGCTCATAATCTCCTATTACATTAATTAATGGCACCAGATGGAGTTAGAGTTACCCCTTAAATTAGGCTAAACAATCTTCTGAAAGTAGGGATTTGATACTAACTAGGTGTTTTTTTATTGTAGTGATTAACTCTGATGGCGAACCAGTGTTGATAAATAAGCTAAGTTAACCCGCACAATCTGCGATCGCAAATCTGACAAACCTAGAAATATAGAATGAAATTATTGTAAATAGACCAACAATCGCTACAATAATCCCTGTCTCATCTCTACAAGCTAACCATGACAGATACTCCCTTTAGTCCTGAAGAAATTGCAGCAGAAGGAATTAAGCCTGAAGAATACCAAGAAATCGTGAGTCGTTTGGGCCGTCATCCCAATAAAGCAGAGTTAGGGATGTTTGGCGTGATGTGGTCGGAGCATTGTTGTTATAAAAACTCCCGACCTCTATTGAGCCAGTTTCCAACCACAGGTAAGCGGGTTTTGGTAGGCCCTGGAGAGAATGCAGGGGTTGTAGATTTGGGAGATGGTTTGCGTCTGGCGTTTAAGATCGAGTCTCACAATCACCCATCAGCAGTAGAACCATTTCAAGGGGCAGCTACAGGAGTCGGAGGAATTCTCAGAGATATTTTTACTATGGGGGCGCGCCCGATCGCAATCCTTAATTCTTTGCGTTTTGGAAATTTAGAAGATGCTAGGACTCGTAGGATATTTAACGGGGTAGTTGAAGGGATCTCTCACTATGGAAATTGTATTGGGGTGCCTACTGTAGGGGGCGAAGTTTACTTCGATAAAGCCTATTCAGGTAATCCTTTGGTCAACGCTATGGCAATGGGTTTGATGGAAACCGAGGAGATTGTCAAAGCAGGAGCATCAGGAGTAGGCAACCCAGTACTTTATGTCGGTTCGACAACTGGACGTGATGGCATGGGTGGTGCCAGTTTTGCTAGTGCAGAGTTAACTGATGACTCAATGGACGACCGTCCTGCGGTACAGGTAGGTGATCCTTTCTTAGAAAAATCTTTGGTTGAAGCTTGTCTAGAAGCCTTTAAAACTGGAGCCGTCGTAGCCGCTCAAGATATGGGAGCAGCAGGTCTGACTTGCTCCACTGCGGAAATGGCAGAAAAAGGTAATGTAGGTATCGAGCTAGACCTTGATAAAATCCCTGCCAGGGAAAAAGGCATGGTTCCTTATGAATATTTGCTTTCTGAATCTCAGGAGCGAATGCTGTTTGTCGGGGAAAAGGGACGCGAACAAGAATTAATTGATATATTCCATCGTTGGGGACTTCACGCAGTAGTTGCAGGTCAGGTCATTGAAGAACCTATCGTCAAGATTCTCTATCAAGGAGAAATTGCAGCTAATATTCCTGCTAGAGCATTATCAGACGATACCCCAATTTATAAGCGGGAGTTAATGAGTGAACCCCCTGAGTATGCCCAGAAAGCTTGGGCTTGGTCGGTGGATAGCCTACCTGCTTGTGACTACAAGGGTTTGTATGTTGGAGAGAACTATTTAACTTGGAACGATATCTTACTTAAATTGTTAGATACTCCAACGATCGCATCTAAGCATTGGGTCTATCGTCAATACGACCATCAGGTACAGAACAATACAATCATTTTTCCTGGTGGTGCAGATGCAGCAGTAGTTCGAGTTCGTCCCATAGATGCTAAGCCAGAAGATTGCACTAGAGGAGTGGCAGCAACCACTGATTGTAATCCTCGTTATGTATATCTCAATCCTTATGAAGGTGCAAAATACGCAGTCGCCGAAGCAGCCCGAAACCTAAGCTGTGTCGGGGCAGAGCCGATCGCAGTTACTGATAATCTCAACTTCGGCTCTCCTGAGAAGCCTATTGGGTATTGGCAGTTGGCTAATGCCTGTCGTGGGGTGAGCGATGCTTGCCGCGAGCTGGAAACTCCCGTAACTGGGGGGAATGTTTCTCTCTATAACGAGACCCTTGATTCTGATGGTAAACCCCAACCTATTTATCCCACTCCTGTAATTGGTATGGTTGGTTTAGTTCCTGACATCACGAAAATTTGCGGACAGTCCTGGACAACTGAAGGAGACATTATCTATTTGCTTGGTTCTTCTCCCTCTAGTCCTCAATTAGGTGCTTCTGAATACTTGGCTGTCATCCACAACATGATCGCAGGTAAGCCTCCAGAAATTAATTTTGAACTGGAAAAATTAGTGCAAGCAGCTTGTCGTCATGGCATTAGTCAGGGTTGGATTAATTCTGCTCACGACTGTGCGGAAGGTGGATTAGCTACATCTCTAGCAGAATCTTGTATTGGTAATGACTTAGGTGCAAAAATAGCCTTAAGTATTAGCGATCTCGAAAGGCTAGATGAAGTTCTGTTTGGTGAAGCTGGAAATCGGATTGTTGTTTCTGTAAATCCCGAGCATGTTACTGCTTGGGAAACCTACTTGCAGCAGAGTTTATCTGAACTCTGGCAAAAGCTAGGAACTGTTACCTCACAAGACTCTGGACTTGAAATCATAACCGTAGATAATTTAACGTTGATCAATGTTAAGATTGATGACATGAAAAATATCTGGTATAGGGCAATACAAAACAGACTCGCAGGAGCTTAGTAATTTTTGCCTGACCATTGGTCAAGATTTTGTACTCAATAACCTCAAAGAGGAGCTAAATAAAAGGATGATACGGTATCAATCCCCGGCTTCGGATCAAAGATCCTCCGACAACTCTCTGAATCTTCGACCAGATAAACCAGAAGAGGCTTGTGGTGTCTTTGGTGTTTATGCACCAGGCAAAAAAGTAGCAAAATTGACCTACTTTGGCTTGTATGCATTGCAGCATCGAGGGCAAGAGTCAGCGGGGATTGCTACTTTTGAACCAGACAAAGTCCACCTCCACAAGGATATGGGTTTGGTTTCCCAAGTTTTCAATGAAAACATTCTTGAAAGGTTGCCTGGTTATATGGGGATTGGCCACAATCGCTACTCAACAACTGGGTCTAGTCATAAGTGCAATGCTCAACCTGCGGTATTTGCCACTAGATTGGGTAAGTTGGCTTTAGCTCACAATGGAAACCTGGTTAACGCTCTGGAATTGAGAGAAAAGCTTAGTCGAGAGGATCGTTGTTTTCTGACTACTACTGACTCAGAAATGATTGCACTTGCAATTGCTGATGAAGTAGACAGTGGTAAAAACTGGGTTGATGCTGCGGTAGATGCCTTCAAAATGTGCGAGGGTGCATTTAGCCTAGTTATTGGTACTTCAGAGGGAATGCTTGGTGCGCGTGACCCTAATGGAATTCGCCCTCTGGTTATTGGGACTATTCGGGATGGAGATACTACCCGCTATGTTCTTTCTTCGGAAACTTGCGGTTTAGATATTATCGGTGCTGAGTATCTTAGGGATGTTGAGCCAGGAGAACTAGTGTTGATTAATGACTCTGGTTTATCTTCGATGCGTTGGATAGAACAATCAGCGAGAAAACTTTGTGTCTTTGAGATGATTTATTTTGCTCGTCCAGATAGTGTGATGCATGATGAGAGTCTTTATAGCTATCGTCTTCGCCTAGGGGAACAGCTAGCCAAAGAATCTTATGTCCCCGCAGATATGGTTATGGGAGTTCCTGACTCTGGTATTCCCGCTGCTATAGGTTTTTCTCGCGCTACAGATGTTTCCTATGGTGAGGGTTTGATCAAGAATCGTTATGTAGGCAGAACTTTTATTCAGCCTACTCAAGGAATGCGCGAAGCTGGCATTAGGATGAAGCTGAATACCCTTAAAGACGCGATCGCTGGGAAACGAATAATCATTGTAGATGACTCGATTGTGCGCGGGACTACTAGCCGTAAGATTGTTAAGGCTCTTAGAGATGCAGGGGCAACCGAGGTACACATGCGGATTTCTTCCCCTCCTGTGACTCATCCCTGCTTTTATGGGATTGATACCGACAGTCAAGACCAATTAATTGCAGCCACAAAATCAGTTAAAGAAATCGAACAGCAAATCGGTGTTGATACTTTGAATTATCTCAGTTGGGAAGGCATGCTCGCTGTGACTAATAAAGATCCTAAGAATTTTTGTTCTGCTTGTTTTACTGGGGACTATCCGATTACTATCCCTGATCAGATGAAACGCTCCAAATTAATGTTGGAAAAAACGAAATAGATGGATGTTTTTTCAATCAAACCGCCTGAATGGACTAAAAATGCTACTCATGCGGTAACTTTTTGTTGTCCAAGTTGTAAGGCTAGGTCTACCGAAGCAAAAGAGGTTTGGCTTAATCGTCGTGCCCCAGTTACTGATGCCGATTTAAAGCGCAAGTGGCAGGAGTTTTATCTTTGTAGGTGTGATCAAGTTTGGTGGGCGTGGAGTAGCGATCGCCTCATAATAACTAAGCAAGCGATCTCAACCGACACTTAGAGAAAAATCTAGGCTTGGAACACATCTCGATATATGATAAACAAGTCTTACGACCAGTCTTGCAAATGATAATTCTCAAGACTTATTCAGACTTTACTAATTGAGCGTGCTATCTTATGCAGTTTGACAAAATTTTAATTGCTAATCGAGGGGAAATTGCGTTACGCATTTTGCATACCTGCGCTGAGATGGGGATTGCTACAGTTGCTGTTCACTCCACAATAGATCGCCAAGCTCTCCACGTTCAGTTAGCAGATGAAAGCGTTTGTATTGGTCCTCCTCATTCTGGTAAGAGCTACCTCAATATTCCCAATATCATTGCTGCTGCACTAACCCGTAATGCTACAGCGATTCATCCTGGTTATGGCTTTCTAGCAGAAAATGCCCGTTTTGCTGAAATCTGCGCTGATCATGACTTGGTGTTTATTGGCCCTACTAAGGAAGCTATGTTGGCTATGGGCGATAAGTCCACTGCTAAAAAAACTATGCAGCAGGCAGGGGTTCCTACTGTTCCTGGTAGTAAGGGTCTACTGCAAGATGAAGCTGAAGCGATCGCAACTGCACGTAAGATTGGTTATCCTGTAATGATCAAGGCTACCGCTGGTGGTGGTGGTCGAGGGATGCGTCTAGTACGAGATGAAAGCCAATTGGTTACTCTATTTCGCGCTGCTCAAGGGGAAGCAGAGGCAGCTTTTGGTAATGGTGGAGTTTATCTCGAAAAATTTATTGAATGTCCTCGTCATATTGAGTTTCAAATTTTGGCAGACAGTCATGGGAATGTAGTTCACCTCGGTGAAAGAGATTGCTCGATTCAGCGTCGTCATCAAAAACTTTTAGAAGAAGCTCCCAGCGCAGTACTTGATCCTCAATTGAGAGCCAAAATGGGTGAGGCTGCGGTTAAAGCTGCTAAGTCTATTAACTATGTTGGTGCAGGAACCGTCGAGTTTTTGCTCGATAAATCGGGTGCTTTCTATTTTATGGAAATGAACACCAGAATCCAGGTAGAACATCCCGTTACGGAAGTAGTTACCGGTCTAGATCTCATCGCGGAGCAGATTAGGGTTGCTCAAGGGGAAAAACTACGTTTTACCCAAAAGGATATTACTCTCAAAGGTCACGCGATTGAGTGTCGGATCAATGCAGAAGACCCTGATCACAATTTCCGCCCTCATCCTGGGCGCATTAGTGGTTATTTACCACCTGGAGGACCTGGAGTGAGAGTTGATTCTCACGTTTATACAGATTATGAGATTCCTCCTTACTATGACTCTTTGATTGGCAAACTAATTGTCTGGGGAGAAAATCGTGATGTGGCGATTGAGAGGATGAAACGTGCTCTCAAAGAGTGTGCAATTACTGGGGTTCCTACAACCATTGGTTTTCATCAGAAGATTCTTGATAATCCTGCTTTCTTAAAGGGTGAAGTGTATACAAACTTTGTGCAGGAACATTTGATGCCTGAAATTTGATGGATAGCCTCTAATAATTAGTGTGCAATCTCTTATTTGCCTACAATTATGTAAATTGTAGGCATCGAAATATACTGTGTATTCTCTACGTACTCAAATAAATAAGTTTATTTAAGCTAGTACTGATTACTGGATTCTCATAGCCATAGTCAATAATCCTTGTTGACCCAATAGCATTTCTCTAAGTAGTGTGCAGATACCAACAGCAATGATGGGACTAATATCTACACCACCCAAAGGAGGAATTACTTTTCTAATTGGTTTCAGAATTGGCTCTGTAGGGATTATAACTAGCTTAATTGGGAGATTGTTGGGATCGATTTGAGGATACCAAGTCAGAACGATCCGTAGAATAAACAAGATCGTCATCAAAACCAATCCTGTACCCAGAACTATACTGACCAGAGTATATGGATTCATGTTTGTAAACCTCAGTTTATGAATATTAAGTTACAGAATATTAAGCAATACCTATATTATCTCAATCTTTGTCTGCGACCCAATTATCGGGATCTTTTGGGTTTTTGATGATCAGCGGAACAATGACAAAATTGAATCTAAGGCAGAGTAGCTTTAGTTTTTGCTAAAAAGATTTTAGAATTGTTTACTAAGTAATTTTTTACGACCACCGTATTTTAAGGATTTAGGAATTATGACTCCTTCTTTAGCTAATTTTCTTTACAGTTTGCTTGCAGGTACTCTAATCGTTGTTATCCCTGCAACAGTAGCTTTGCTAGCTTTTAGCCAGTTTGACAAAATCAAGCGTCAGTAGATTTTTTGTAGCTAGTAATCAAATACATAAGCTTTTTAGGCAGCACCTTATATTGTTTCTGTAACATATGGGGTAGCTGCTATTACTTTATTGGACTTACAATCAAAGAGGTTTTACTATTTGGTTGCAAGCTTGTCATTCAGACTCGTAGCTAAACTATAAAGTCAAACAGGAAACCCATCAACAGGAGCACAACGGGCGTAATGGTTAATTTTGGGCTAAATTCAGCCAGTATTTTAGGTATTTTTCTTGCTGTAGCAGGTGCAGCTTTGTACTTTCTCCGTTCCGTACGTCCAGAGTTATCTCGCGACCATGATATCTTCTTTGCTGCCGTTGGTTTGCTTTGTGGCTTTATCCTCTTGTTTCAGGGTTGGCGACTCGATCCTATTCTGCAATTTGGCCAATTTTTATTGACTGGTTCAACAATCTTCTTTGCGGTTGAAAGTATCCGTTTACGTAAGGTTGCAACTGAACAAGCTAGGCGTAATACTCCTACTGTTGATCGCGATCGCCCTGTTAGCCAGACTAGAGTTTACCGTGAACCTGAGTATGACCGTTCTCGCGAACGCTCGATTCGTGATAGCTACGATAATGTTTACGATGGTGTCGCGCCCAACTACGATAGTCCTCAGTTACGTGGTTACCAAGATCCTCAACCTCGTCCTACTCGTTCCAGACAAACCAGAGACGAAGAACCCCGCAGAAGAACTCCCCGTAACCGCCCCGAAAGACCTGAAAGATCTGAGAGATACGATAATGGTACGGCTGAGATGAGGGATGCTCCCGCCCGCCCTCGTCGTCCTAGAAATGATGCTCCTCGTCCTTCTCGTCGTCAAGAGAATTTTAGCCAGTGGTCACAAGAGGAAAATAGTTGGGATGAACCTGGTTCCGGTCAACCTAATGCTAGACGCGATCGCCCTGCACCTAGTCGTGATCCTTACAATGAACCTAATGTCAGAGATGCTCGCTCTGCCAGACCCGAACCCAGACGTAGACCTCCAGCAGATTTCGAACCCCAAGCCCGGTTTAAGAATGAGGATTTAGGCAGAAGCTACGATTCCGATTTAGGAACTAGCTATGACGAAGATATGGGAGATAGTTTTGATGATACTCAGGAAGAAATCACCACGGATTATGTGGACTATCAGCCTATGAGCGATCTTGGTAATAGTTACGAGGATGATTCTGATTACGATGAGGAAGGAGATAATCCTCCAGTTGGTAACGGTTCTGATTGGGACGATTCTGATCGTAGAATTTAATATCTAGTAAATATGTACTAACAATTTAACGAAATAGTACAAGGCTATTTATTAAGTTATGAGTAACTTGGAAAAGCACGACGCTACTAGAGGAAATAAGCGTGTTAGTAGAATTTTGCTAAAGATAGTCTTGCGTTCCATACCTCTTGTTCCTGCTCCAGATTTATTCTATGAATTGATATCAGAGCTTAAAAGTTCCAAGAACACCATAGATGGCAAAATTGAGGAAGCAAACGAATCTCTTAAGCAGACCTCTATGTTGATTAATGAGATCGAACAGATTCTTACAGAAAGGTCAAAAAAGTTAGCTGTATTGAGGGAAGAGGTAGAAAAGTATTCACAGCTTGCTGAGGTTGAAGAACTTCAAGCTAGAGCAATAGTCAAACAATTAGAACAAGCTGTTAGTAGGGGACAAGCGAGAGAGCGCTGGGTTAGCTTTATCATTAATCTCATTGCAGGTACTATCCTATTTATCTTTGGTATTTTCGCTAGTCCTTTTCTGACGAAACTTATAGGTGGTTAGACGTTAACTACTAGTTATTGGACTAATTAGTGATCTGATCTATCAAGCCTCACATCTCCAATCTAGAATGTACGGTTAAGCTGTACTTAATTCATCTGAGTAATCAATGTTATTGGCTGAAGTATAATCTGTCTGGATTTTAGTCGAGATGTTTATCTCTGAAAGACTGCTCTGGTTGTGAGTTTGATAATGACTATGTTTATGTTTTTGCAATTGGAGGTCATTACGAAAGTTTTGGCTAAGGTTGTGGGTTTTCTGGATTGATGGGCTTGTATTTGATTTCACGATTGAACGTATTGCAAACTTGATTCAACACAAAGTTGTTTAACCCTTTTAGAATGATAAAAAAATCAGACTAGGGATTAAATAGGGATGGGTATTAAGCCACAGGAATACCAGCAACGCAGACAACAAATCATGAGTAAAATCGGCCAGGGAACAGCGATTTTCCAAGCTGCACCGATGGCTGTGATGCACAACGATGTTGAATATACCTATCGCCAAGATAGTGATTTTTATTATTTGACTGGGTTTAACGAGCCAGAAGCAGTCGCCGTATTTGCTCCTCATCATGAAGAGCATCAATTCATTTTGTTTGTGCAGCCCAAAGATCCTGAGAAAGAAACCTGGACTGGTTATCGCTGTGGTGTCGAAGCAGCCAAGGCCAAATATGGTGCTGATGAAGCCTATCCCATTAATGAATTAGACGAACATCTAATTAAGTATTTAACTGATGCTGATCGCATTTACTACCATATGGGTCGCGATCGCGACTTCAACAACAAAATTATTTCCTACTGGCAAAGACTACTAGCTGGCTATCAAAGAAGAGGAACTGTCCCCCTAGGCATTGAGAGTACTAAGCCTCTAACCCATCCCATGCGTTTGGTAAAAAGTTCTGACGAAATAGCAATGATGCGCCGTGCTGCTGCCATTTCTGCTCAGGCACATAACAGAGCTAGAGAATTCGCCGAACCAGGAAAATATGAATACCAAGTTGCAGCAGAAATTGAACATACATTTCGTTTGGAAGGAGCAATGGGGATTGCTTATCCCTCGATTGTGGCATCAGGGGCCAATGCTTGTGTGCTTCACTATATTGAAAATGATCGTCAAATGGAAGATAACGAGCTACTGCTAATTGATGCTGGTTGTTCTTATGGTTATTACAACGGCGATATTACTCGCACTTTCCCCATAGGGGGGAGATTTACCCCAGAACAAAAAGTCTTGTATGAGTTGGTTTTAGAAGCTCAATTAAAAGCGATCGAGCAAGTCAAGCCAGGTAATCCTTATAATCAGTTTCACGATACGGCAGTTAGTGTTTTGGTAGATGGTTTATTGGAATTGGGTTTACTCGTCGGTGACAAAGAAGAAATTATCAAGGAAGAAAAGTATAAGCCCTTCTATATGCACCGTACTGGTCACTGGCTGGGTCTAGACGTTCATGATGTCGGAGCGTACAAGCACAATCCTGAAACTTGGCAACAGTTGCAACCGGGACATATACTCACGGTCGAACCTGGTATTTATATCTCCCCTTACATCAAACCTGCCGAGGGACAACCAGAAATTCCCGATTGTTGGAAAGGTATTGGGATTAGGATCGAAGATGATGTTCTTGTTACAGCCGAGGGGTACGATATTTTGACATCAGATGTTTCTAAGTCTGTTTCAGCTATGGAGAGCTAATTCCAAAAGCCCTCTTTGAGTATTTTTAAATTTCTGGAGTTTTGAATCGTTCTCTCGGTTTGAATCTCCATTTTTGTTTTTTTGGGTCAAAAGTTTAAGGCGTGTTAAGTAACTGCGACCAAAAATCGTTAGCGAAAAAACTTATAAATTTAGCAAAATCAAATCAAAGCTTTGCTGGACAGGGGTTTAAGGATATCGGTAGAAAAAAGATCGAAAAAAAGTGGAATTTTTTTGAAAAAGGGGTTGACTTTGCTTTGGGAAGTCCCTATATTGGTAAATGCGCGGTTGAGGGAAACACCCCGAGGCCA
>CAZSEZ010000065.1:0-17674 GCA_964606015.1 uncultured bacterium | reverse complement strand
TAGTCCTGCTCCTACAATTGCAACCCGCATTCTGATTTTCCTTTAAAATTTTCTTAACATATTTTAATAGATCTCTGCGCTCCCATAACAAAAGTCTCTAATCATCCACTAACTTATCTCAGCTTTAATTCGCCAGGGTACCTTGCCAAATAAGGATTCGGGTAACGCGACTAATATGAATATCTTGGTATACAAAGAAGCCGCAGAGCTAGCTATTAACGAAACACATCCGAAAGATAATCCGCAGTAGTTTCCACTAAAGTGATCGTATTGTCATAGAGCATTCTCGTTGGCCCAATGATACCCACACTACCCATAGGGGTGCGATCTGCGTAATAGTTGGCCGAGATCAAAGTACAGGCTTGCATCGGCTCTAAAGGATTTTCGGAGCCAATTCTAATTTTGACTTTTTGATTTTTACTAGTTTCAGGAACACTAAAAATGAGCGGTAATAACTGTTGTTGTTCTTCTTCAAGAAGATAAAACAGAGTTTGTACTTGCTGTAGCTCTGAGAATTCTGGTTGGCGCAAGACTTCTGCAATCCCATGAATTGCCAAAGGGGTATCGTTACTAGTTTGTAGGCGATCGCCTATCTCCTGAGATAATAACTGTAAAAAACTGCGATAAGGCGCAAATTCAGCGTCTTTTGCCCAGTCAAGAGTACTAATCTCTGCTAGCGATCTTCCCCTGAGATGATGATTGAGAAGGTTAGAAAGTAACTGTAACTCTCTGGTAAGATTCTTTTCTTCACTCAATTCTGTTTCGCGATCAAAAAAGACTTCTGTCTGAATCAAAATTGATTCTGTCTGCAAAGAATCGGTAACCACAATTAAAACTATCTGCTCAGAAGATACTTGCACTAACTGAAGATGGTGCAAAAAATCAGCAGTATTCTGAGGTAGGCTAATAACCGCAATGTAGCCACTAAGAGCAGCTAAAAGCTTAGTTAGTCTCTGAATCAAAGCTTCCAGGCTAGCTTTTTCCTGAGATAACTGTTGCAATAAAGCTTGTTCAAACTTTCTCCCAACTTTTTCGTCGGGCACTAAAAGCCTGTCGACATACAAGCGATAACCAGAATCAGAAGGTATCCTTCCTGCTGAAGTATGGGGTTGATAGAGTAAGCCAGCATTCTCTAACTTACCCATAACGTTGCGAATCGTTGCGGCACTAATATTAAAGTCATATTTCTGTGACAACACTTTAGAACCTACGGGTTCTGCCGTAGCAATATAACTCTCAATCGTGGCCTTGAGAATACTTTGGAATCTTTGATTGAGATCTGGTTGCTCCGACATTAAAACAAAAAAAGAAGATAGCTAAGTTTTTATTAAATTTTTTGTTTAGTATAACTCTGAATCCTAGTACTTAGTAAGCTCAGCATTCTCACTGGGACGGATTTTTCTGCCATAGCGACGGGCATAAACCTGGGTCAACTCTGCCCCAAAAAGTAAGATCTGTGCCGAATAAAATACCCAAGCTAAAAAAATAATCAAAGAACCCGCAGCACCATATGCAGAGCCCATGCTACCCCGACCAAGATATAGACCAATTAGGTATTTACCCAAACCAAACAAAAGTGTTGTCACAATCGCACCTACCCAAACATCCTGCCAGCGAATTTTGGCATCAGGGAGATACTTATAGATCAAGGCAAACAAGACAGTGATAAAGCCAAAAGAAATTACAAAATTAACTAAATTCAACATCTGGATCGCCGAGGTGAAATTTTCTAATAGCTCGATCTCTACTTTGCTAATTCCAGAAAGAACCGCACTGAGCACCAGAGAAACCAACAGCAAAAAACCAATTATCAGTACCATGCCAAACGAAAGTAATCGCTTGCGGATAAAACCCCAAATCCCCAGACTTGGTTTGACTCTGACGTTCCAAATGATGTTGAGTGCTTCTTGTAACTGAGCAAAAACCCCAGATGCTCCAATAAATAACACAATCACACTAATCAAAGATGCAATACTACCAACCTGAGGCTGATTAGCATTATTCAGAGCCATTTCAATAGCGTGGGCACCTTGTTCTCCCACAAGTTCATTAACCTGTGCCAAAATACTGGTTCTGGCTTCATCTTGCCCAAATACAGCACCGACAATTGCGATCGCAATTACTAGAAGAGGGGTCACCGAAAAAACGGTGTAGTAAGCCAGTGCAGCAGCAAGTAGCGAGGCCTTGTCTTTCTGCCATTGCTGGAAAGCCTCCTTAAGAAGGCTAAATATAGCATTAATTTTAAATTTCATTGCTTGAAGGCTATTAACTCCAAATCTGGCACTAAAGGCAAACTTGCATCTAGCAATTACCAAATTCAATCAATAATGATTTTAAGATCTTAAGCCTCAACCCTATCAGGTATTTGGAGAGTGTGTCTGTTCTTGGATGACATCCGAGTCAAACACAGAACTAGCTATCGCTAAACTCCCTAACTCTTTTGAAGCTCACTGAAAGTTATCTGAAAACTTGTTCCTTTAACTCTATTTCTATCTATTTTCAACTCCCCATCAAGTTGCTCGGTCAAGGTATAAACTAGCTGTAGACCCAGAGAATCAGATTCCTCAGGATCAAAATCCTCAGCAAGTCCGACACCATCATCAGTTACCGACAAGACTACTTGACCCTCTGTTTCAGCTAAATCAATCTGGATAGTACCGTGATTTGATCCATCATCCGGAAAAGCATGCTCTAAAGAATTAACAATAAGCTCATTAATCATCAGTCCACAAGGACGTGCTGTTTCAATGTTGACAACTACATCACTAACATTCAGCAAGAATTTAATCGCGCGATCGCCTGTATCGTGAGAAGCAGATAGTTTATCAACTAAGTCAACAATATAATTTGCTAAGTTAAGGCACTTTAGATCATGAAATTTGTATAGCTGTTCATGAACCAGTGCCATAGAGTAGATCCGATCTTGACTATGTTCAAGGATTTTAATGGTTTTATCGTCCTCAGTACAACTAGATTGCAGATCTAGCAGACTAGCAACAACCAATAAATTATTTTTTACTCGATGATGAATTTCTTTGAGGAGTGTTTCTTTCTCTTGAAGTGACTTTCTAACCTGCTTTTCCGCCTTTTGGCGCTCAAAAACTTCTTTTTGTCGTTCTTGAACTTCCCGTTGTAAATCTTGGTTTATTTTTTTTAACTCCAAGGTTCTTTGTTCAACCTTGAGTTCTAAGTCTTCATTTAAAGTCTGTAGCTGTTGCTCAACTTGCTGTCTACGGTCAACTTCTGTCTTTAGGAGCTGATTTCGTTGGGTGAGATTTGTCGTCAGAGAACACAATCTCAAGTGAAGCTTAATTCTGGCAAACACCTCTTGTGGTTGAATAGGCTTTGTCACATAGTCAACTGCTCCAGCTTCAAACCCAAGAACCTTATCTTGAGTTCGAGACAAAGCCGTCATAAAAATCACGGGGATATTTACTGTTTGTGGGTTTGTTTTGAGACGTCTACAGGTTTCATAACCATCGATTCCAGGCATTAAGATGTCTAGAAGAATAATATCTGGTTGAGCATATTGAGCCCGCTTTAAACAACTTTCACCATCTTTAGAAATTAAGGTCGTAAAGCTTTGCTCTTCTAAGAAATCAACGACAACTGCCAAGTTGGTTGCATTATCATCCACAACCAAAATCTTGTAGGCTTTGGGGTCAAAGTGTAAATTAGCCTCAGAAGCTTCAATAATAGCCATTATTCACTTTCCCCCTCATTTAAATAAGATTCGATTAAGTCGGTGATCTTCTGATCTTGAAAGTCTTCGGCAAACTCCACGAGCTTATTTGCTAGTGGGGAATATTTGAAGTCAAGTTCTTCAAGATATCGAGCCCGTTCCTTAATTTTTTGCATACTGCCTAAAAGTGCCAGCTCATAAAGAACCATTAGCTCGTCCTCTGGAGGGGGAATTAAATTTGGTTCACTTGGTTGGTTCTGCTCTAGAGTACTTTGTCCTGAAGTAGCCGCCAAAGATGACGTTACAGAATCTGGCATAATTTTATTCACATTAGCATCTGACTGCTCAGAACAAGGAAAGATGATTTCAAACCAAAACTTGGAACCACTACCAAGTTCACTCTCGACCTGTAAGTTTCCGCCCATCTTTTCGACTAGCTTTTGGGTGATACTTAATCCTAAACCCGTACCGGCAGCTTGTCTGCTTTTATTACCAACTTGCTCAAAAGGACTAAAGATTTTTGCCAGTTGCTCTTGGCTGATGCCTATACCAGAATCCTGAACGATAAAACGAATTTTTTGATGATTTTGAGCATTAGTATTTATTTGTTGATCATTTATTTGTTGATCCGTGATGGGTACTGCCTGAACATGCAGACTTACTTGCCCTCGATCAGTAAATTTCAAAGCATTACTCAACAAATTCAGTAAAGTTTGGCGGAGTCTTTGCTCATCAGCAAAGATATGACTGGGTAGTGGTGAATCAACCAAATATTGGAAGGAAAGCTCCTTCATTTGAGCCTGGATACCGATCATATCGACAATATCTACCAAAAATTGGGAGCAATCGATATTTCTATAAACCAGCTCTAGTTTCCCTGCCTCAATCTTGGCATGGTCGAGAATTCCGTTGATCAAAGTCAACAGATGCTCACCACTACTGTAAATTGTGTTGAGACCTTTAATTTGCTTCTCTGATAAAGATTCTTTAGCTTGCAACAAAATTTGAGAGTAACCAAGGATTCCGTTGAGAGGAGTGCGGAGTTCATGGCTCATATTGGCTAAGAATTCACTTTTCGCCTGGCTTGCATGATCGGCTTGTTCTTTAGCAGCGATAGTTTCTTGTAGTAATTCAGACTGTTTCAAGGCAACACCTAGCTGGCTGCTAACTTGCTGCACGAGTCTGATTTCTTCTGGCTGCCATTGACTAAATTTGGCATGATTATAGGCACCGAGTAATCCCCACAATTTTTTGCGAACAAAGATAGGCGCAACTAAGTAAGATTTTATGCCGAAGCTTTTTAAGACATCTAAATGGCATGGTGACAGATCTGCTTCATTAACATCACTAACAACTAACACCCAATTCTCTTTGTAACTTCCTCCTTGATTGCTCTGCAAATAGGAGTCTTGCCATCTCAAATTAACCAGTGAGGGCAAATCTCCTGATTCTGACTCATAAATAAACTTGCCACTCCAATCAGGCTCAAACTTATAGATAGTAACTCTTTCACAGCACAGACTATGCTTCAGTTCTTCAACAGTAGTAGAGAAAAATTGATCGATATTGAGGCTCTGATGAATGTCTTTAATGATTGTATTTAGTAATCTTTCGTACCTATTTGCTTTTTCAAGCTTGTGTTTGGCGGATTCTAAATCATGATTGATCTTGGCGAGATCCGAGGTCCGTTTTTCAACTCGCTCCTCTAATTCTTCATTCATCCGTTTGAGAGTTTGTTCGATTTCTCTTTTGGCGGTGATATCTTGATAGGTTCCCAAGATACCAATAACTTCTCCATGCTGGTTGTGTAGAGGAGCTTTATTAGTTTCGAGCCAAGTTAACTGACCTTCTGCGTTGAGCTGCGATTCAATAATACCCAATTCTGCTTGATCCGCAGACATGACTCTTTGGTCACAACTGCGATAAAACTCGGCCTCTTCTGTTGTCCAGGGCATTTCAAAATCATTCTTACCAAGAATAGCCTGCTGGTCTGGTATCCCAGCATCTCGAAGAAAGCTCAAATTACAACCCAGATAATTAGAATCACGGTCTTTCCAGAACACCGATTGAGGGATTGTATCTAAAACTAGCTGCAACAGTTGCTTAGATTGAGATAGTTCTTCTTGAGTATTTTTGTAGTCCGTGATGTCAACAGCAATCCCAACTGTCCCAGCTAAATTGCCACTAGCATCCCTAAAGGGAGTTTTAGTAGTCTCAATCCAACCATTTTTTTGACCTTGGAAGACTATTCTTTCAGTGACTTTTTTACGAACACCTGATTCGAGAACATGTCTATCATCTGAAACATAGTTGATAGCATCAGGTAAAGACCAAATATGATAATCAGTTTTACCGATTAGCTCTCTCACACTATAGCCGGCAGCCTCGGCAAAAGCTTGGTTTACAGCAATAAAATGACCATCAGCATCCTTGATCCAAGCAAGATGCGGAATATTATTTAGTAAAGCTTCTAAATGGTTTTGGTTAGTGATTAATTCTGCTTCTGCTTTTTTGCGATCGCTAATATCCGTAACTGTTCCTAAAAAGCCAACAATCTCTCCTGCGGAGTTTCTTTCCGCTACACTCTGCCCAAAAACCCAACTTATAGAGCCGTCAGGACGTTGAAATCTGTATTCCAGCCTGAAAGGACGCTCTTCTTGGACAGCTTGATACCATTCTTCAGTAATGCGCGCTCGATCATCTTCGTGCAAACTTTTACTCCAACCTTCTCCCAAAGCCTCCTCAAGCGAAAGACCTGCAATTTGGCACGAACGGTCATTAACGTAAATACATTTCCCTGTCGCATCAGTACGGAAAATCCCTACAGGCGCTGCCTCTGCAAGAGAAGCATAACGCTCTTCACTAGCTTTGAGTTGTTCTCGTGCCAACTTTTGCTGGCTGATATCACGCATGATGGTGGAGAAGTTTTCTATTTCACCGTCAGCGTTTTTATGGGCAATTATTACTTGGGAAACGGGAATCTCTTCACCCGAACTACCTATCAGAGCAGATTCTCCCGACCAAGTTCCTTCGGCGATCGCCCTAGGTAGAGCCTCTGACGCTAACATTTCGTTTACCCAATCAGGATGACATTCAACAACGTTCTTTTTAGCAGCTCCACCAACTAGGTCTTTTCTGAGTGAGCGCAAAGATTTATTGTGCCAAACAATATCTCCTTCAGGGTCGACAAAGCCTATATAGTCTGTGGTAGTTTCTAAAATCGTATTAATCTGCTGTTGCTCTCGTTCTAGCTTTTTACGTTCACTAATATCTTGAGCTTGGGCAAAAGCAAAACCTTGTCCTTCATACTCCAGATAGTTACTAAGGATTTCAACGGGAAAGATCGTGCCATCTCGATGTTTATGTTTGGTTTCTAATCGGATAAATGTATTTTCTTTGAGATTCTGCCAGAGATGTTCCCAATCATGGGGTGTAACATCAGGATCGATATCCCAGACATAACATGCTAACAATTCTTCTCTAGTCAAACCCACACTTAAGCAAGCAGTCTCATTAACATCTAAGAAAAGACCATCTTCCCTAATCCAAAAAATCCCTGTGGCAGCCTTATCTACCGCAAATTGAGTTAATTTTAGAGATTTTTCTGTTGCTTTACGTTCGGTGATGTCTCTGATGATGCCGACGATGAATTCTTCCCTCTCATAAACTAGATGGTTCATGACGACTTCTACAGGATATACATCACCTGATTTTCTACGCTGAGAAGATTCGATCGTAATACTGGAGACAGCTCTAAGGGCTTCACATAGACCAGACCATCTGGTTCGGGCTTCAGGAGAAATATCAAATATATTCAGAGAACAAAATTCTGCGTAGGAATAGCCCAAAGACTGATAGCTAGCAGGATTACCATCAATTACTTGACCGTCAATATCTAGAATAATTATCTCTTCCGAAGAATTATCGACAAAGAATTTTGTAAATTCTAGTTCTTTCTCTATCCTCTTGCGATCGCTAATATCCTTGATAATTTTGAGACATCTCTTTTCTTCTGTTCCAGGAATCTCAATCAATGAAACAGTTGTGGCTGCCCAAAAAACTGAACCATCTTTGCGGAAATAACGTTTTTCTAGAGTAAAACTAGCGATCTCTTTTCGATAAAGCTGTTGGATAAATTCTTGAGAGATTGCATAATCATCGCGATGGGTTACGTCTTGAACTGTTAGGTTTAGTAGTTCAAATTTGGAGTAGCCAGTAGCCTCACAAAAATAGTTATTGGTATTGACAAACAAACCAGAATTCACGTCTACTTCGGCAATCCCTATTGCTGCTTGCTCAAAAGCTGCTTTTGACCTAGCTTCACTTAACTTGAGTTCCGCTTCTGTTCTCTTGCGATCGCTAATATCGATGTTTGTCCCTACGACTTTTTTGGGTTGTCCTTGTTGGTCGTATTGAATCAGGCCAGTAGATACAATGTGTCGAATTAGCCCATCGGGTCTGATAATCCTAAACTCTCTAGAAAAATTAGACTCGCCATCCATCACTTGTTGAGCTTTTTCTAGATCCTCTGGATGCACAAGGTTTTCCCACTCTTGATGAGTCCCCTGATATTCTTCTGGTTTTAGCCCATAGATATCAAGCATCCGATCATTCCAAGAAGCAAGATTACTTTGCAAATCCAACTCCCAAATACCAATTTGAGCTGATTCGATTGCCAGCTTTAGCTTGTCTGAAAGTTTTTGTAATTGTTCTTCTGATAGTTTTCGTTCGGTGATGTCTAAATTCATACCCACCGAACGGATAGGAGTTCCGTGCTGATCTCGCTGAATAGAGCCAGTTGCGTAAGTATAACGAATGGTGCCATCTTTCAGTACGATTCTAAACTCTTGGGTGAAATGTCGCAGACCATTGTTCAAACTATCAAGATAATCTGCCTCGGCTTTTGCTATATCTTCAGGATGAACACAATTGCGCCAATCTTCGTATTGACCCTGAAAATCTTCGGGTTGTACGTCATAGAGGGCAAACATGCGGTCATTCCAGGACAGTCCATCGGTTTTAGCGTTCCATTCCCAAATACCGATTTGAGATGACTCGATCGCAAGCTCTAGCTTTTCTGAAAGTTGCTCAAGTTCGGCTTCTGCCTGTTTGCGATCGCTAATATCAATCATCACGCCATCCCAAATCAGATCACCATTAGCAAGTCTTTCTGGTCGAGAATTAATCTGTAACCATCGATCATCTCGATCAGGGATAACTGCGCGAAATTCGCTAGTGAACGATTGAAAAGTTGGCATGTTTTCAGCAATATCTGCCTCTAAAAGAGGCACATCATCGGGATGAATTCTTTGCCAAAACAGATCTTCGTTCTCAAGAACAGCTTCAGGTTCAAGGTCAAAAAATTCTCGCACCCTTGAGCTCACATAAAAGAATTTCCGACTACCATCAGCACAAATACCCCAGCGGTAGATCATGCCTGGGATATTTTCTGTAATGCGACGGAATCTACCTTGAGCAGCTTGTAAGGCAATCTCTGCCTCTTTGCGTTCGGTAATATCGTTAATAATAGCCAAACATCTTTGAGCTTCCTCTCCTGGAATCTCAATCAACGACACAGTAGTTGCAGACCAGAAAACTGAACCATTTTTGCGAAGATAACGTTTTTCAACCGTAAAACTTCCTATTTCTCCACTGTAAAGTTTTTGGATATACTCTCTAGATTCACCCATGTCCTCGGGATGGGTTAGGTCTTTGATTCCAAGCTCTAGTAACTCCTCATAAGAGTACCCAGTCATGTCGCAAAAATGCTTATTGGTTCTAGTTAAGTGACCAGTGTGCATGTCAGTTTCGACAACGCCTACTGCTGCCTGTTCAAACGCTGCTCTAGCTCTGGCTTCGCTGAGTTTTAAGGCTGCTTCTGCTTCTTTGCGATCGCTAATATCTGTAATTGTCCCAACAAACCCAATCACATCCCCATCGGAGTTTCTTTCCGCCACAGATTTGCCAAATACCCAACAAACAGAACCATCAAAGCGTTGGAAACGATATTCAAGGGCAAAAGGACGCTCTTCAGCAACACATTCAGACCATTCTGTGAACACCAATTCTCGATCATCTTCATGAAGATGATTACTCCAACCCTTACCAAGAGACCCCTCCAAATCACACCCAGTGATTTGACAGTAACGTTCGTTAACGTATAGGCAATTCCCCTCTGCGTCGGTACGAAAGATACCTACAGGGGCAGCAGCAGTCAGAGAAGCATATTTTTGTTCGCTAGCTCTAAGTTGCTCTTCTGCCAACTTTTGCTGGGTGATATCAAACAGCACCCCTTCTAAATACTCAAGTTCACCATCACTGTTATAGATTTCTTTACCTTTTTCATAAACCCAACGAATCGAACCATCACGATGAACAATGCGATATTCCATAACAAAGGAATCCTTCACTGCTATGGCCTTAGCAGTTTCCCTGTTTATATATTCCTCATCTTCATGGTGAATGATGCTGACAAAGCTTCTAACTTGATTATCTATAAAATCAGCTGCTGGATATCCAGATAGCTGGAATATAGCAGGACTAATATAATCTATTGTCCAATTGCGATCATTCCGAGAGCGATAAACTGCTCCATCGATGTTTGATACCAGATGGCGAAATTTACGTTCACTCAAAATCAAAGATTCTTCTACAGCTTTGCGATCGCTAATGTCAAAAAGAACCCCTTCTAAATACTCAAGTTCACCATCTTGATCGTAAATTCCTTTACCTTTTTCATAAACCCAACGAATCGAACCATCACGATGAACAATGCGATATTCCAAAGTAAATGATTGTTTTTGATCTAGGAATTTTGCAACTTCACGATCAACATAGTCTCTATCTTCTGGATGAATAATACTGGCATAGGTTCTAACTTGATTGCTAATAAAGTCCTCTGGGGAATAGCCAGACAAATCTTCAATAGCAGGACTCAGATAATCAGTTGTCCAATCAGCATCATTTTGGCATCGGTAAACTACACCGTGGATGTTTGAGACAAGAGTACGGAATTTATTCTCACTTTCTTCTAAAGATTTCTGAGCAGCTTTGCGATCGCTAATATCCCTGGCAATACAGTGAAAAGCAATATCTCCTTCATAAGCAATTGGTGTAATGGTTATTTCTGACCAAAATTGCTCACCATTAATTCGTTGATAGACCCACTCAAATCTTTGAGTCCCTTCTTGAACTGATTTTTGACGCAGATAGTTATACTTACTCAGTGACAACTGGTCATCTGGCTGGATTTCTGGTGATAGCTCATGCAAATGTAGTGAAAAAATCTGAGCTTTAGCCTCATAACCCAACATGTCCAATGCGGCTTGATTACAGTTAATTAGACCTTCATTGCTAAATAAAAATATCGGATCAGCAGCATACTCAAATAAAGTTTTAAATCTCAACTCAGAAAGCTTTAGTTCTTGTTCGATAGCTTTGCGAGCGCTGATGTCACGCATGATAGTTGAGTAATTTTCTATTTCTCCCGTTGAGTTTTTATGGGCAATGATTACCTGGGAAACAGAAATTTCTTCACCCTTGTCATTCAGAATTACAGACTCACCTGACCAAGTTCCTCTCTCTTGGGCATAAGGTATAGCCTCACTAAGCATTTCTTGCCCTGCCCACTCTGGATGCATGACAGAAATAGACTGTGGTTCATTTTCATAATCCAAATTTGGCTGAAGTGACCTGAGAGGCTGATTTTGCCAGACTATCGTGCCATCAGTAGAACAGATTCCCACAAAATCAGTGGTATTTTCTAAAATTGCAGTTAACTGCTGTTGCTGCTGTTCTAATTTTTTACGAGTACTAATATCTTTGATAATGGCAAAAAGAGTCGTAGTCGTAGCCAATGACTCTGTAAATTCAATTGGATAAGCTGTAGTTTCACTCCAAAAATAAGAGCCATCTTTGCGCTGAAAGCGTTTTTCTATATAAAACTTGCTGCTTACACCAGATACCAGGCTGGTGACACTTTCTAGACACATTTCCCGATCTTCAGGATGAGTAATATCCAGAAACGCTATTTCCTGTAACTCTTCAGCCGTATAACCAGTCATTTGACAGAACAAACTGTTTACCCGAACAAATTTCTGGCTTTTGACATCTACTTCGACAAACCCTACTGATGCTTGTTCAAAAATAGTCTCGTTTTTAACAATACTCTTACTTAGAGCTTCCTCAATAACTTTACGGTCACTAATATCTCTTACTAAAGCATGAAGAATATTACTGTTTTTGTAGGGAATAGCTGTCAGTTTAACTTCCGTCCAAAAATTCTTCCCATTGGAACGTTTATGCAGCCATTCAAAGGAATGATTTCCCGACTCTATAGCAATTTGGATCATCTCATCAGCCTTAATTGCTGAAAGTTGATCGTCAGCTTGAAATTCTGGAGAAATTTCAGCAGGATGCAAGGATAAAATTTCCGCTTTACTCTGATAACCAAATAAATCTAATGTTGCTTGATTACAGGCAATCAAACCTGCTTCTTTAAGCAGAAACATTGAATCAGCAGCATTTTCAAATAAGGCTTTGAAACGCAGTTCGGCAAACTCGATATCATCAATATTCCCGCCGATATCATGAATATCGCGACAAATACAAATTAGCTTGCCATCAGCCAAGGAAAATAATCTAACCTCCTGATGAAAAGTTGTGCCATCTTTACGGGTTGCCGTTGCTTCTCCTGTCCATTTTCCAGTTTGTTGCACAATCGGAAAGGCCACATTTTGCAAGCGTTCTACTTCATCATCGGAATAAAGCTTATGCCAAGATTGCCCTATTAGTTCATCTAGCTCATAACCAAAAATAGAGATATGAGACTCATTTAGGTAAAGATATTTTCCATCTTCTAAGAGAGCCATCCCATCAGCAGCAGACTCAACTATTGAGGATTGGAGCTGAACAGAGCTATACAATTGGGCATTACTGATAGCGATCGCAGCTTGAGCACCAATAAATTCTAAAACAGCAATTTTTTCAGAGCTAAATAGATCACTAGTCTGAGACGATGCCAAGTAAACAACCCCGACGACTTGAGAATGAAGAGCTAAAGGTAGAGCAAGTATACTCTGAGGTTGTTGGCTCAAAATATACACATCAGCAACAGGCAGCTCGGTCTGCAAGTCATTAACTACAACTATTGATTGATTGCTCTTTACGTAATTAACTAACTGGGTCGGCATTTGAGGGAGTTGTTCTGCCGAACTCGTAACTAATCCACTGCTATCAAATTCAGCAACTAAACTAATCTGTGAGTTAGCAGCATCAAACAAGGTGATGATCTGGCGATCGCAATCAGAGTACTGCCCAAGGACCTGAAATATCTGTTTGAGCAACTCATCCAGATCGAGAATCTCGATTAAACTTTGAGTCGATTCCAGAACAGAACTCCACTTTCGGGGGAGAACACTGGATGTAGATGCAGATTCAAATGAAGGCTGGTAACCACAAGGATCAGTAGGGTTTGACAATCTTTTTAATGAGTCGTCAGCTCCAGAGTTTTGTTCTATAAGAGGTTGTAATAACTCAGAATAGGACTTTTCCAAATATGCTATTTTGGCAGTTGCTCCATAGCTCACATAGCAACGATAAGCTTCCTGTAGATAGCCTGTGGCTGCTTTTGCTTTGCCCCATTCCAGATAAAACTTAGCAGCTAATTCATTAGCAAGAGCCTCTTCAGGTGCAGCTCCCGATTCTCTAACTCCAGTAATAGCTAACTCGTAAAATTCAATAGCTTCTAACTTATTACTTAAAACCCGATGCTTTTCAGCTTCTGCCAAACAAGCCTGATAGGGTAAGGTTTCTGGTTGTTCGAGATTAACCTGATCGGCTGGATCATTCTGAGAAAGTTGACTCAAGCAGATATCTAGATCTTGAATAATTGCTGTTGCACTTTGATAACAATCTGCCGTTTTGTCCGCCTTCAACTTTAGTAAGAGCTTAGTAACTAAGTTAGAAATATCTGGACATAGCTGCTGATTCGATGCAACAATTCCTGCTACATCAGCCTGCATAAAATCATTGGTTTCTTGAGATTCCGACGAAAGCTGTCGAGTCAAAAGCTGATAAATAATTTCACCCAACGCATGATGATCTAAATTTTGTTCATTTTTCTCTAATTGAGTGGCTCGCTCAAAATTAATAATCTTTAGTTCTGTAGTTTCAAGATCATAAATAACATTGGCCAGGGTCAGGTCTTGGTGGACTACATTGTTAGCTTGCAAGCTTTCTAGTGCCTGAGCTATTTTTAGCGCGATCGCAATAATATCTTTTATCTGAAGTGGCTGCTCCCTTAAGATATCTTCCAACGTGGTTGCAGGAAAATCCTCTAGAACCAAAGCTAAGCTACCTTGATGGTTTAGCAGATCATAAGCCTGAACAATGTAGGGATGAGCCAAACAACTCAGCAGTTCGTACTCTCTCTGAAGGAAATTGACGTTGGCAGAACTAAGATACTCCTGGTTGCTTAGTTTGATAACTACGGGTAGACCATCTTGTTCTCTTATTCCTCGATAAAAGATCGAGTCAACAGTTCTCTTAACTTCTTGAAACTGATTGTTCCCAAGCAACATAATTTGCAGCCAAGTTCGCTAGCTTTATAATTCCCCATTCTAAACAGGTACTATCCAGTTATTTTGGCCTAAAACTATTGCGTATTACGCAATAAAAAACATTAGATTTAACCTCAAGTGGTTGTCTATCTCTTGATAGAGCAGCAATAGAAAAAAATTTGTTATCTTAATAAACTCAGCTACATTGCCATGTTTCAAGTATTCACCGCGAATTTTTAGCCAAATCAAAACAGTTAAATTAAGTTAGAGAAGTCATCATGACTAAGAGTCTGGATAGAAATAGCGGTAGGCTGTTTGGCTTAGCGTTAGGAGTTTTTTTAAGTCTTACGGCTTGCGGTAAACCTCCCCAAGACCAGGGATCTGCGCCACCACCAATGATGGTGAAAACCCAAAATCTAACTAACAGTAAAATTTTAGAAAGTTCTGAATATCTAGGAAGAATTGAAGCTGCCAATCGAGTCAACCTAGCGCCAAGGGTCGAAGGCAGAATTACAGAGATCGCAGTAAGGGAAGGAGATCTCGTCAAGCAGGGACAACTCATCGTCCAGTTACAACCAGAACGGGAACAAGCAGAGGTCAGTTCAGCTCTGTCTCAAGTCAGTATTTCTCAAGCAGATCTAGTCAATGCCGACGCTCAAGTCAAATCAGCTGAAGCACAGGTAGCTCAAGCTCAAGCACAGGTAGAGCAAAGCAAAGCAGACCTTCAAGAACAAGCAGCAGCAGTATCTCTAGCCCAAACTAATATTGAGCGGGCTCAGTTTTTGGTCAAAGAAGGAGCCGAATCAAAACAGTTTTTAGATGACAGTACTAAAGAATTAGAATCTGCTCTAGCTCGACAAGCTGCACTCAAGCAAGCTCTTAACGCTAGTCAAAAAGCTCTTAGTGCAGCCGAAGCAGGAGTTAATGCCGCGATCGCAAATGTCGACAGACAGAAAGCAAGCCTCAACCAAGCACAAGCTCAGGTAGGGGTGGCATCACAGAATTTGGATTTTAATCGAATTGTTGCCCCGGTAGATGGCATCGTTGGCAATCTTGTTCCCAAGGTAGGAGACTATCTCGAAGCAGGAGACAGCATTACAACTATTACTAGTAACGAGAGTTTGACAGTGAATATTGGCGTACCTATTGCTGATAAAGCCAAGCTGAGACTGGGCTTACCTGTTGCAGTGGTTAGTCAGAGAGATCTTGAGCCAGTTCGCGGTCGCATTAGTTTTATCTCCCCTACGACCACTCAGCAATCAATCTTAATCAAGGCTGCTATTCCTAATAACGGACAACTCCAAGACGAACAATCTGTTTTGACCAAAGTAATTTGGCAGGAAAAACCAGGCATTCTCGTTCCAACTACCGCTATATCAAGGATTGCAGGCGAAAATTTTGTTTTTGTCGCTGAACAAATCGAACAAGAAGGTCAAACTCAGACAGTAGCAAAACAGAAACTAGTCAAGCTGGGGGATATTCAAGGGCAGTCTTACCAAGTTCTCTCAGGACTGGAAGCAGGAGATAACTTGATCACTTCTGGAATTCTCAATCTTCGTGATGGAGTACCTGTTTCTCTGGATCAAGAAACAGCCACCCTAAAAGTAACTAGCAATCAATAACAACTCAGCGAATAAGAAAGAGCAACAGATAATTAATTTCTACTGACTAACTACGAGCCATAGCAACGCAAGGAGCGTTAACTCAAGACAATGATCTTAAGCATTGCAGATACATTTATCAAAAAACCGATTCTGACGGCAGTATGTGCCATCATCGTAGTTTTGATTGGAGCAATTAGCATTCCGGCACTGCCAATTTCTCAGCTACCGCAAATTGCACCGATCCAGGTTGAGGTGATTTCTAGTTACATTGGTGCTGACGCTGCAACTACTGAAAGTAACGTCACTACGCCTATCGAGCGTGAAGTTAACGGTGTAGAGGGGATGCGCTATATCTCTTCTAATACTAGTAATAACGGCGTTAGTAATATTACTGTGGCTTTTCCTGTAGATAGCGATCGCAATGCAGCTCAGGTTAATGTCCAAAACAAAGTTGCACAGGCAGAACCCCAGTTACCGAGTGTTGTCCAACAAACAGGCGTTACTGTGCGCAAGTCTTCCCCAGATCTATTGCTGGGGATTGCTTTTTTTGCTGAAAATGGCGAGTATAGCGATCTATTTTTAAGTAACTACCTTGATCTTTATGTAGTAGACCAGATCAAAAGAATCGAAGGGGTTGGTAGTACTACTATTTTTGGAGAACGTCGCTATGCCATGCGTTTATGGCTTAGTCCTGATAAATTAGCTAGTCGCAACCTAACAGCTCAGGATGTAGTTGACGCTCTGCAAGAGCAGAATATTCAAGTAGGAGCAGGCAAGATCGGCCAGCAGCCAGCTCCCGAAGACCAAAGTTTTGAATTTACTCTTAGAGCAAAAGGTCAGCTAGAAAGCGCCAAAGAATTTGAAAACCTCACCATTGCCACAGGAGAAGGGGGTAACCTGATCAAGCTCAAGGATGTGGGCAGAGCTGAGTTAGGTGCCGAAAACTACGATACAATTTCGCGCTTTAACGGTTCGCCTACAGTAGGATTAGGGATTTTTCAGCTCCCAGGGAGTAATGCCCTAGAAGTCGCGAAGCAAGTCAAAAGTACGATCGCTGAGCTTTCCGAGCAGTTTCCTCCAGGGATGAATTACGAAATTGCGCTTGATGCCACGGCATTTGTGGAAGTTTCTCTGCAAGAAGTCATTAAAACTTTAGTTCAAGCAGTTTTACTCGTAGTACTAATTATTTTCATCTTTCTCCAAGACTGGCGCACCACGATTATTCCTGCGATCGCAATTCCCGTATCTTTGGTCGGTGCGTTTACTTTCTTACTTATTTTTGGTTTTCAGATTAACACCCTCACTCTATTCGCTATGGTTCTGGCAACAGGTCTGGTAGTAGACGATGGGATTGTCGTAGTTGAAGCAATTGCTACGAAGGTAGACCGAGGGGTCAAGCCGCATAAAGCTGCGATCGATACGATGAATGAGTTGAGTGGCGCCGTAATTGCTACTTCTTTGGTGTTGGCTGCGGTATTTATTCCGGTTTCTTTCTTTCCTGGAACCACTGGGGTAATTTTCCAGCAATTTGCCTTGACTATTGTTTTTGCGATCGCACTATCTACCTTTAATGCTCTAACTTTCTCACCTACCATGTCGGGATTGTTATTGAGGCAAAAAGGAGAACCCAGAGGCATCTTGGGTTGGTTTTTCGTTCGCTTTAACCGAGCATTTAGTTGGATTACAGATCGCTATACCAAGGCAATCTCATTTCTAACCAGAAAGTACGTTCGTCCTTTTGTTTTGGCTGGTTTTGTTGCGCTGATTGCCTTTACCTATTTTCTCTATAACCTAGTACCCACAGGTTTTGTCCCTGAAGAAGATCAGGG
>CAZSEZ010000064.1:0-17779 GCA_964606015.1 uncultured bacterium | reverse complement strand
CCAGTCACTTTTAAGTAACTGTCTTAGTTGACGATATTTATTCAATAAATTGAGGCGATATTTTTTCTTTTTACTTTGGGATTGCCAGACAATTTCTTCAGTGATCTCGCCACAACACTCTAACTGAGTCAAAGCACGCTCTACTGTACTTTCAAGTTCTCGTAAATTACTAGGAAAATCATAAGCCTGGAGTTTTCTCAGAGCTTCGGGGGTAATACTGGGCTGGATAACACATTTTTTCCTGCTAATGAGATTTATATAGTATTTAATTTGTTCGTCGAGATCCTGTTTGCGGACTCTTAGAGGTGGAACTTTAATAGTGTTGGCAAAGAGAGTATCAAGTTTGGGAAATTTTTGTTCTGAGATGGCAATGATTCTGCCAACAAACGTTTGAGCTTTTGCTGCTATTTCTTCCTTACGGTTTACAGGGTAGTATTGCTGAGTTTTGAGTAAGTTTGCGATCGCAGGTATTAAGGTGCGATCTAAAAGATGAATATTGTTCAGAATCAGGGTGCCTTTGCCCAATGCCTCTAGCAAACCTAACTTGCCACCTGCTCTGCCAAATAAATCTGCCCCGCTAGCTTGTAATTTACTACAGTCAACTTGAGCAATTGGTTCGCGACGATTGCCAGAACCAAAATGAATTAAGGCTGCTAGATTATCTTTTTCTAGGCCAGGTTCGCCAAAAATCAATACTGATTTGCGATCTAAGGCGGCTTCTTTTACTTGAGTACGTAGTCTTTGGGCATAGCGGGATCTGCCAATAACCCCACGCCGAGCTTTACTAACTAGATATGGCCTGAGAATAGTTTGTCTTTGTTGCTCGAATTCTAGCTGTTGGGTTAAGTCTTGAACTTGTAATGCCAGTTGCTGAGAAAAAGTTTGATTAATTTCGGGATGCTGTTGGACAAATTTTTGGAGGGGTTCTTGGGCAATATAGAAAAATTTACTTGTTTCTAGAGTCGTAACTGTATACTGACTGGGACAATCGAGTAACAAGGCATATAAGTTTAGAGCAGACCCGACTAATAAACTCAGCTCGCGATTTTTTTGTTGGCTACTACTATCAATTTTGCCCGAAACTAAAATATAAATGCCTGTAGGCTGTTCTCCTTCGGTAATGAAGCTAGAATTTGCTTGAACAGTTACTTCAGTAAATAGCTCGATCAACTGTTCTAAAAGCTTTTCCGATAAAATCCCTAGTGCTGTTTTAGTTTTGAGAAATTCGATGATTGCAGATTCCGACATTACTCAAGTTTTTAACTGATGTATCTGGAATTATAGATCTTATAGTGATTTAAAGCGATCGCAACTAGCCAACATTAGCAATAAAAAACCTTGGTACGAATACCAAGGTCGAGAGGAGAAATCAATGAAAGAGATAAATAAAACTTGTTAAGCCAGTAACCCTAACTTTTTGCCATTGTCGCGGGCAGTTCTAATTAGGTTTTGTCTGGTGGTTCGTTCAATGCCAATACGATTGCAAACTGCGGTAATTACTTTGGAATGCTTTGCGATCGCTTTACCACGAAGCTTATTGAACTTAGCTTTACCGAGAAAATTCCGAACCAAAATAATGATGGGTGCAAACATAGTTATCTTCTAGACCTCAATTCAAAAGTTAATTCAAAAAATCAATATCAAAGTTGTTGTACTAAGCTGGCTGTCTCGAAGAACTAGCTAACCGCGTAAGAGATGAAAAGTAAGAAAGTTACGAAAAGAGCAGCAACTGCACCTTGCTTGAGATAACGCTGTTGTTCCCAAACCGCAGGGTATTCTTCGTAGCTCATTTTGGGCTCGATTGCGTAGTTATTGAGAGTGCCGTTGTCTAGTTGTGTTGTATACATAGTTATTTCTTTGTTATTTATAGTGGTCTTTTGTTCTTATGTAACTTAATGTAACAAATAATTTAAGTTTTGTAAACTAAATTTGACGAATTGATATTTATACTATCTATAAGAATGGTTCACAATCTCTTTATCAAAGGGGTCAACTATATGTGCTTCAGGCAGGGTTTGGCTTGATCGGAAAGAGTCGTCTAGTTTATAAAGCAAATGCTCCAGACTAGAGACGCTAAGCAATTCCAATTATTGCGATCGCAATTCTCTTAATATAGATTTACAGAAAAAACTCTTTCTAGTACATTAATAAATCGAGTAATCAAAGCTATAAATAGACTAAATACTATGATTGTTGACTTTAAAATAATCTTAAGTCTATAATTAAGCCAACATTGACTCAGAAATACATTTCCAAAAATTTATCTAATAAAATGGTTCAGCCAATCGAACTCCGTCCTGACTCTGTATCACAGTGGGAAAAAGACGCAATTTATTATGAATTTTCAGCGGCGGTAGCTCCCAAGCTTCCAGAAATTCCTAAGGTTACTTTTGATGCAGAGCTTCACCAACAGGGAACAACCAGAACCATTGCGTTAGATTTATCGGAAAATTTACAGTCTCTGGCTCCTGCCACGAGTCCTTCTATTAGTGCTTATTTTTTACGAATTAAGTCTCAGGAAAGCCTGAAGACTAATTCTTCAGCTACGGCACAACTGTTTTATGTAATTCGCGGTCAGGGCAAAACTGAAACTGAGTATGGCGCTATGGAATGGTCAAAGGGAGACCTCTTCACCTTACCTTTTTGCGATCGCGCTATTCATTCAGCAACTCAAGATGCTGCACTCTACTGGGTAACTGATGAAGCATTGGTTAGATATTTGGGAGTCAAACCTACAGAACCTCGTTTTCAACCTTGTTTGTATCCAGGAGATCGTATTCTTAACGAACTTAAGCAGATCTCTGAGCAGCCAGGAGCTAGCAAACGTAACCGTATCGGCGTACTTTTGGGCAACGAAGCAACTCAACAAACCCGCAGTCTAACCCATACTCTCTGGGCATTGATGGTTTATCTTCCCGCTGGCACAGAGCAAAAACCCCACCGTCATAACTCAGTAGCTCTGGATTTAGTAATTGATGCGCCCGATTCTGTCTATACCTTGGTGGGTAAATCTTTAGATGCGGAGGGCAACATTGTTAATGGAGAAAAGATTTATTGGAAATCAGGTTCTGTATTTGTAACTCCTCCTGGACTGTGGCACTCTCACCATAATGAAAGCGATCGCAATGCTTTAATCTTGCCCATCCAAGATGCAGCTTTACATTCTTATCTAAGAACTCTCGATCAACGCTGGAGTTAAACCTCAGAATTAAGAGCTAGTTATTTGGTTGCGGCCACCTTTTTTTGATTCATAGAGAGCTAGATCAGCTCTCTTGAGTAGTTTTTGTGCATCATCAGTGTCTAAAAGTTGAGCTACTCCCATGCTGACAGTAATGTGTTCTACATGAGGAAAGATCTGCTGTTCAATGGCTCGTCGAACTCTTTCACCAAGATACATAATTTGTTTTTGATCAGTGTTGATCGCTAAAATAACGAACTCTTCTCCGCCAATTCGATAGAGGAAATCTGTCCCTCTAATCTGTTTTTGGGTTACTTGAACGACTTCAACTAAAACTAGATCTCCAACATCGTGGCCGAAGGTATCATTAACCTTTTTGAAAAAATCAATATCAAAAATAATTATTGCTAGATTCTGTTGTGCTTGTCTACTTCGAATAATTTCCTGTTCGACATCTTCGTCCCATTTAAGACGGTTAAAAGCACCTGTGAGCTTATCAGTAGTAGCAATCTGCTTTAACTTTTCAGAAATGCGATCGCGTTTTTCAATTTCCTGGGAAAAATTGCGTACTGTTTGAGATATTTCTAGAGCTAAATCGCCAATTTCATCATTGGTGTGAATTTCCGTTTCAGTAGGTAATGAGGATTCATTTCCGGTCATGGCTTGACGAATTTTTGCGATCTGCTTAGATAGACTAAAGATATTACTTTTGATATTGACCGTAATAATTAAGCTCAATAAAATTCCCACAGATACAGCAGCAATTCCTAGCGCAACATTCACTACCAAAAATGTTTGCTCGTGCTTTTCTGTTAGAGATAATCTGCTTTGGGTAAAACTTTGAATCGAATCAATTAACGCGATCGCTTCTTGATTGAAATGCTCATTTTTGATCAGTAAAACCTCAAAACTATTATCATCAGGACTCTTTCCTTTATTCAAATTTTGAATTACTTGTTTAAGTGTGCTTCCCAAGGCTTTCTGTTCTTTTTGTAAAGCGAGTAACGAGCTGTGAATTTCCTGGTACTTAACTTGAGTAGTGAAATCTATTCCTTGTTTGCTCAGGACTATGCCTCGCATAATTTCCTGCGCTAGTTGATCCTTATCTGCTAGGATCTTTCCTTGAATTTTTGTTTGTACTTGATTATTTGTATCTATCCCCTGATGAGAGCGAGATATTCTTGATAATTTATTGAGATAAAGCTGTTGTTCTAGTTTATGGATTTCAATTGAGCTTGCTATCTCTGTTAGAGGAACATCTAACTGTGCAATTTCTTGTAAATCAGCTCTAATCCCTTTTAGTGCAACTATGGAATAGACAATTATTATAAAAATAAAAAAAATTAGAACACTAGCTAAGCTAATAATTTTCCCTGCAATAGTCCAGCGAAATTTTGATTTATTACTAGCTTGCAATTGGGGCTGTTCCATAGATATTTATCTTAAACATTCCCCAATTATTCTAGCTTTGTAAGCTAAAGACTACTATCGCAATACGTTTTTGATAGTTTAATTTTAAACATCTAAACTTTGCTTAGTGTTAGAACGTGTATAGTCATTCCAAGTAGTTAAATCGCCAGCAGGAAATTTAGTAAGTAAGCTAGCTATGCTCTGGTCGTCTAACCCTTTAGCTTGGGTAAAATCGGCTCCTGCAATATTGGCTACTGCGCTCAAATCAACGCCACTCAAATCAGCAGCTCGAAAATCCACACCTTTTAACTCTGCATTACTAAAGCGGGCATTTTGTAAGTTTGCTCCAGTGAAAAAGGCTTTTTGTAAATTAGCTCCACTAAATGAAACATCCTCCAATGTAGCTCCTGTAAAATCGGCTCCGCTGAGATAAGTACCGATAAATTTTGCCCCAGTCAGATCTAAGCCACGCAAATTTGCCGTATTCAGATAAGCTCCATTTAATACTGCACCAGGCCCGACGGCACCAGAACTCTTGTAGCGAAAATCCCCAGGAAACTGAGTCGCTTGATCGTAGACAGTCAGCTGTAACTTAATATGTGTGAGGTTGGCATCGCTAAAGTTAGCTCCTTTGATATTAGCACGAGTTACATATGCTCCAGTTAGATTAGCTCCTGTTAAGTTAGCTCCTTCTAAGTTTGCTCCACGTAAATCAGCATTTTCTAGGTTTGCTCCACTTAGATTAACCCTCCTAAGATCGGCATTAGTCAAAGTAACTTTGGTCAGGTCTGCTTCGCTGAGATCTGCTTCGGGAATCGCGATCGCATATAAATCTAATTTGCTTAAACTTGCACCGGCTAGGCTTGCTCCGGACTCAACTTTGGCGATAATATCGGATTTACTTAAAACACTCATGAAATAAAAAAATATTCTTAAAAACTCTCAGATATTAAGTAAGTTTATCCTTATCCCGTTACCTTAAATTAACTATTCTCAATTCTGTAACGAAGCTTTAAGCCACTATATTACTTGCTCCTAACGACTAACCCTTAACTATCTCGATCCCGCCTGACAGGACTAACTAAAAATGCTAAAAGCCCTAATCTTTGATGTCGATGGAACTCTAGCCAATACCGAACGCGACGGACATCGGGTGGGGTTTAATCAAGCGTTTGTCGAAAAAGGATTAGATTGGCATTGGTCGGTCGAGCTTTATGGAGAGCTATTAGCCGTGGCAGGAGGCAAAGAACGACTGAAGTATTTTATCGAACGCGATCGCCCTGATTTACCCAAAGTCTCCGACCTAACTGTTTTTATCAAGGAGCTACATCAACTCAAAAATAAGTATTATCAAGCTCTGCTCAAAGAAGGGGCAATTCCTTTACGCCCTGGGGTCAAAAGACTCATTACTGAAGCTAGAGCTAATAATATTAGACTTGCGATCGCAACTACCACTACTTTGTCTAATGCGATGGCATTACTAGAAAAAACTCTTGACCCCACTTGGTTTGAAGTGATTGCAGCAGGTGATATTGTTCCTCAGAAAAAGCCCGCTCCTGACATTTACTATTACGCTCTAGAAAAGCTCAACCTCGCTCCTGACAATTGCCTAGTTTTTGAAGATACCGAACATGGCTTAGAAGCTGCCACCACCGTAGGACTAAAAACTATTGTCACGGTTAATAACTACACCGAAAATCAAGATTTTAGTGAAGCTCGTTTAGTAGTTAGCCATCTTGGTGAACCTGATAATCAGAATCAAGTTATTCAGGGCAATATTAGTGACAAAGGTTATTTAGATTTGGAAACACTCCAAAAGTTACTGTAAGTTTCTCAGCTTTTGGGTATCCAGCCAAAAAAGTTAACCACTCCACCCAACAGAGCAACTAGCAGACCTATAAAGACTCCTCTGTTCAAAAACTCTTGATTGGAAATAATCCTTTTATCTAGTTGTTCCACCTTGGCATCTAGGGCTTTGATATCTCCCTTAATTGTCTCTAAAGTGATTTGGATATCCTTTTGTCCTTTCTGTAAATCCTTGAGAATTTCTGCGATATCAGTCTCTACTTTAGGTTTAGCAATTTGCTGAAAAGTTGGGGGACAAGCTCAATAATCTTATTCTATTAGATTGGTAATAGGCTACTACTCTCTAGACGGCGTTAACTATTACTATGTGATCACTCATATTAAGGGCAACTTAAGAAGCACGTGTTAATAAAATTCCCTGATTTGCTTCAACAGCATTTGTAAATCGGTCTAATAAATCCTGCTCTATGAAAGATCTAACTTCACTAACATCTATGAAAGGTTCAGTAAATGGACGAGTCTAATATTCAATCATGTGATCGCTATATGTATACTCATCATAGGCAAAGTTTTCCTTAACTTTAGGTTAAGCTGACTTAACGCAGCAATAACAGTAACTAGATGAATCAAGTAGCCCAAATTAAAAAAATTGCTTTAATTATTTTTGGAATCGATTTTGTAGCTATCACCATTGGAATCGCTAAGGCTATTATTCTTGATCGTAGTCCCATGCGCTACTTTGGAGAAGGTGGTCATGTGACATGGGTATCTACCTTGCAATTATTGTTAGCTGGAGTGCTCTGTATTCAGATTGCCCAGATACGAAATCAAAGCTACAGCGAGCGCAAAATCAACCAAACTCCCCTTTTCTGGTGGATAGCTGGTTTAGGAATGTTTTTCCTTGCTCTAGATGAAACTTTAGAAATTCACGAGAATCTCGATAAAAGTATTCATCGTTGGCTAGGTATTCAGTCAACTTCCTTATCTGGTCGATTAGATGATTTTATTGTGCTGTTTTATGCAGGCTTGGGTCTGTTTACCATCTATACTTTTCGACGGGAACTATTACGCTACAAATCGAGTTTTTCCTGGTTTAGCCTTGGTGTTGGTCTGAGTTTGTTAACCATTGCTTTTGACATGATCGGTCATAATCGAGCTACTTTTGAACCTTTGGCTGATAGTCTCGAAGAACTCAATAGAATTCATCATTGGGTAGGTACGATTGAAGAGATCCCCAAAATCTTTGCAGGAGGAGCTTTTTTGGTTAGTTTGTTTGTCTGTAAACTAATGGCTCGAAACTTTAGAGATCGCGAGAGACAGCAAAGACTTGCTCTTGATGCAGAAAAAGCCAATGTGAGATAAATCAGAATTAACTCATAACTTCTTCTAACTCTGGTAAAGCCTGATAAACCACACCTAGCCATTCGATTAACTGTTCTAGTTGCTTGGCTGGTTTGACCATACCTAAACCACGAACTACTACTTTTTGCGAAGCATAAACAAATCGAGATTGGACGTGTTTGGGTAACTTTTCTGCAACCAGTTTCCAAGCAGGTTCTCCCATTGGAGTTTCAAGGACTATATTTTGCTTGCCTTCTGGTTTTACACGGGCAAAGCCGATCGCTTTGGCAATTTGTTTGAGTTCCATAACCTGAATTAGCTGTTCCACCGCAGGAGGCAGAGAACCGTAGCGATCGTTCCAGTCCGCAGCGATTTGCATTAGTTCTGGTTTGGAAGTAGCAGATGCGATCGCACGATAGGCATCCATTTTTTGCTCCATATCGTTAATGTAGTCCGCAGGGATAAATGCAGTAAGCTTAAGGTCTACTTGAGTATCGTCTACTTTAGGTAGTTCTTGTCCCTGGATTTCTTGGAGAGCTTCTTGGAGCATTTCCATATAAAGATCGAAACCAATATCTGCCATTTGCCCTGATTGTTCAGCACCCAAGATATTACCCACACCACGAATTTCCATGTCTCTAGTTGCTAGCTGATAGCCTGAACCCAACTGACTAAACTCTTGCAAAGCGCGGAGACGTTTCCGTGCAGTATCGGTAAGACTATGTTGATTAGGATAGAGTAACCACGCATGAGCTTGAATCCCTGCCCTTCCAACTCTTCCTCGGAGCTGATAGAGCTGGGATAAGCCAAATTTTTGTGCATCTTCGACAATGATGGTGTTGACTCGGGGAATGTCTAACCCAGATTCAATAATGGTCGTACAAACTAAGATTTCGGCTTCACCGTTGCTAAAAGTCAACATAGTTGCTTCAAGTTCTGACTCTGGCATTTGTCCGTGAGCCACGGCAATTCTGGCATCAGGAATCATTTCTCTGAGTCCTGCACTGAGTTCTTCGATACCTTCTACTCTAGGCACAACGTAAAAGACCTGGCCACCTCGGTCTAGCTCGTTGCGAATAGCATTGCGGACTACTTCAGGATTGTATGGGGAAAGATGAGTTTTAATAGGACGACGGGATGGTGGAGGGGTAGTGATTAGGCTCATTTCCCTAATCCCTGACAAAGACATATAAAGCGTACGGGGGATTGGCGTTGCGGAGAGAGTTAAAACATCTACTTGAGACTTGAAGCTTTTGATTTTTTCTTTTTGGTTCACGCCAAATCTTTGTTCTTCATCAATGACCAACATTCCTAGATCTTTGAATTGAACTTTAGTTCCTAGTAGCTGATGAGTTCCTACTACAACGTCTAGTTCGCCAGTGGCCAAACGTTGCATAATTTCTTTTTTCTCGGCTGCGGTGCGAAAGCGGTTGAGCAGACCCACGTTGATTGGATAAGGGGCAAATCTTTCTTTGAGGGTGTGATAATGCTGCTGGGTCAGAATAGTTGTGGGTGCTAGGAAAGCAACTTGTTTATTTCCGCTCGTGATAACTTTAAAAATTGCTCTCAGTGCTACTTCAGTTTTCCCAAAGCCTACATCCCCACAGATTAAGCGATCCATCGGCAATTCTTTTTCTAAGTCCAACTTGACATCTTGAACTGCCTTAAGTTGATCAGGGGTAGGCTGATAGGGGAAGGAGTCTTCTAGTTCTTTTTGCCAGGGATTATCTGCAGGATAGGCATAACCAGTGAGCTTGGAGCGTTTAGCATAGAGTTTGACGAGATCTACTGCTAGCTTTTTGACTGCCTTGCGTACTTTAGTCTTAGTTCGTGACCAAGACTTATCAGACATTTTATTGAGTACTGGTTTCCCTTTACCTGTACGGCGATAGCGAGAAATAGTTTCTAGAGAATCTGCTGGCACGCGCAAAATGCCATCTGCATACTGAATAGTCAGATATTCCCTGCTGTAAAGATTTTCGAGCTGAGTAAACCTACCCAAACCGTGATCTTTGTGAACTACATAATCTCCAGGGCGGAGTTTATCGAGATCGACCTTTTTGGAAGTTGCCTTGCGTCGTTTGCGGACATAGCCCCCAGTTGCCAAACTATGCTGTCCGAAAAATTCTTTATCGGTAACGATCGCAATCTTGTAAGGCGATAAAATAAAGCCTTCTAAATGAGCTAATCCCGAATATTTCAGCGCAACGGCTACATCTTGAATCTGGTTTTTCTCAATGGCATTAAAATCATGAGGATTGGCAATAAACTGTACGGGACAATCATGTTCCTGTAAGAGTGCAGCAGCCCGAGAAGGTTGCACCGAAATTACCCAAGTTTTGTAACGCTCTAAGCGCATTCCGCCATAAACTTCTTTTTTCCCTCTTAAGACAGCCGCTAACTTGCCAAATTGGTGAGGTGTGGTGGGTAAAGGTCTACTGTAGAGGTTGGTAATGGGAATACTGTCACTATTGGCAATGGGTAGCTGGGGTTTTTCCTCCGCAATTTCTGAGAGGTAGATTGTTTTAAACCTTTCAGGATTGGGTAGAGTATCCTCAAAAATATCGTGAATTTTAGGTAGACTAGGCTCGATATGTTGCCACTGTTCTTCTGCACTATGCGCCCAACGATCGCTTTTTATTTGAGACTGTTCCAATTCATCTACGGCAATGACAGTGTTGGCAGGTAAATAGTCCAACAATGAGGCAGGATGCTCAAACGCCAAACCTAGAAAGCGGCGCATCCCTTCAGGATAGTCTCCTTCGAGTAAACCTTCTAATTCTTCATCAGACAGATAAGCCTCTAGATTGCAACTGTTCTCTAATAGAGTGTTGGTAATAATCTGGGAAAAAGTATTAGGCGTAATTAACAGCTTTTCTACAGTATCTAGCGATCGCTGATTAGCTGGATCAAATTCTTTGATCTGTTCTAGTTCATCACCAAACCATTCCAAACGAATCGGTAACTCAGCAGCTACAGGAAAGATATCCACAATATCTCCCCGACGGCTCCATTGACCTTCTACTTCAACTAAAGAAGTTCTTTCATAGCCTAGTCTGGCCAAAGTAGTATCTAACTCTTTTGAGTCGAGGCTCATGCCTTGCTTGAGAGATAAACAATAACTCTGGAAAACTGCTGGTGGTGGTAAATGCTGTTGGAGCGCTTTTTCAGTAGTGACAATTGCAGTCTTCCCTGATGCTTGACTGATCCCTGATAGTACTTGCATCTGTCCCCAGATGGTTTCTGATTCTGGGTCAAAAGGGTCGTAAGGAGAGGCTTCAGATGTTGGATAAAAATTGACACTTGTCCAGCCCATTGCCTCTAGTTGTGAAGCCCATAATCCAGCCTCTTCTAAGCTAGAGCAAATTACGACTAGATTTTTCTCGGCTACTGTAGCTAAAGCAGAAACTGTCAAGCCTTTGGGCAGTCGGGCGATTCCGTTAAGTAGGATCGAGCCATGATGGTCTAACTTTGAAACTAACTCTTTTGTTAAATTAGATTTTGCGATCGCTCGAACTACAGATGCAAATGCCATAAATATTGAAAATAGCTGTGTTTAGAAGAGACTAGCTATATTTTAAGAGCTATTTCAGTGAATTCACAGGGGTAAATTATTTCAGAGAGCAATGGCAGTATTCTGGATTCACAAAGCTCTAGGCTCAAAAAGCCCTAAGCCTGTTAGAACAAGCCTAGAGCCACATTACTGTCTTAATGACTTTTATTAATCATTGGGTATAGGAAGATGACAGTCTAGATTCTGGTCTACTTTCTCCAACCGTTCGTCTGGAGAGTTTAATCTCCTGCAAAAAGTAGCTCAAGGAGGAAGCGATAAAAACTCCTTTCCCATCTAGTCTGACTAAACACCACCTACATACTTGGCACCGCTCCCCTTCAATATGTAGCCCAAGAACACAACGATAAAACTTCTTTATGGTGTTTTCTTACCTACTTACTATGCTAACGATGAATTCAAGGAGTGAATCTTAAATAATGGTTAATGGTTGACTCGGAGTGAAGTCGCAAGGTTGCTTGAACTACCATATACAAATAGCTAACGTCTTGATTGACAGTAATTTTTGAATTCAGTTTAAATAAAGTGACTAAGAAAGCAACTATTTGGGAGCAGTTTTTGCAGCCTCTATTTGGCCTTCTGATTGACGAGCAGGAGTTGAGGCAACTTTCAGAGCAGATTGATTGGGATCGTGAATGTGATCGCTTTAGCGATTCCAATTTGGTTTATCCAGAATATTACAAGTCACAAAATTTTCACGGCGTGCCAAATGGCTACCTTTCTTCCAGTGCTGCGGTAACTTATGATGCCATAACTCAGTATGTTTTACCTCCTAATGAAGGTTGGATTCGGGAAGAGGCTGTGAGTGTAATTGGCGGTAGTCCCAGACGAATTCTTGATTTGGGTTGCGGTACTGGTTCAACTACTCTGTTGCTAAAACAGACTTTTCCTAATGCGGAAGTGACAGGCCTAGATTTATCTCCCTATATGCTGGCGATCGCTAATTATAAAGCTCTTCAGCAAAATAAAGCTATCACCTGGCAACATGGTAAGGCAGAAGCTACCAAGCTTGCATCAGCAAGTTTCGATCTCGTGACAGCTAGTTTACTTTTCCACGAAACACCTACTGATATCACTCAACAAATTCTGCAAGAATGTTTCCGCCTACTTGCACCAGGAGGACAAATAGTAATTTTGGATGGTAACCAAAAAACCCTAAGGCAAGCACCTTGGCTCAATAATATTTTTGAAGAACCTTATATCGATCAATATGCCCAAGGAAATCTTGATGGTTGGCTTGGTGCTGCTGACTTTGAGCAAATTCGGACCAAGGATATTTGGTGGACTAATCAAGTAAGTTATGCCCTTAAACCAATGCCAATTAGCGATCGTGATTTAACTTCGGAATTAGAATTTGATTTCCCTGTGGTTGCTGTCTGAAGTAACCTATTACCTATGAATAACTCTCTATCCAGGTAAGCATGGGCTTAAAAGCAGTTTTTTTAGATTTAAAAGGTGTAATTATCAATGATGATTCGATCCAGCAACAATTAATTGCCGATATCTTACTTCAGGAGAATTTACGTGGCGATCTTGAAGATTTTCAAGCCTATTGCTTGGGTCGCAGTGATCGCGATTGTTTAAGAGATCTGCTAAAAATTCGTGGCAGGATAGTCACTGAGGACTATCTTACAAAACTAATTGCTAGTAAGACTAAAGCTTATCAAGAGGAACTCAATAAGTTAGAAAAACTCCCAGCTTACCAAGGTTTAGGAGATTTTTTGTCTCAGTTAAAACAACAAAATATTGCAGTTGGTATAGTTACAGGTGCTCAAAAAGTTGAAGTAGAGCTGATTCTAGAACAGCTTAATCTTAGTGATTATGTCCAGTTGATTGTTTCCGCAGAAGACATTACTCAAAGCAAACCAGAGCCAGAATCTTATCTGGTAGCAATGCAAAAAATGAGCCTACAGGCCAATGAGTGTCTTGCGATTGAAGGTAACTATACTGGTATCGCAGCAGCTAAAAAAGCAGGAATCTTGGTAGCAGCTATTTCTCATAGTTATCCGCTACACATGTTACAAAGACGAGCTTCTTACACTGTGGACTACTTCCAAGATATCGAACTAGGAAGAATTGATACAGTACTGTCAAACACCAAAAATAGCTATAATTCTTAGCTTGACTTTCTGGGTGCCGGTTTAAAGGTTCAGGTTTAAAGATAGTTTGCTTCTCTGAGTTAGTCTTTATTTTGCAGATCGGATTACAAATCTGCATCGCATCCTTACCCCTTAATCAAGACTCCTGGCTCTTTCTGAATTGGTAAGACATCCAGCGTATCTGTTCCAGAACAGTAGTTAAGATCGTCTTGTCCATCTAGATTGAGCAGTCTTTGTCCATGACTGGATACATAGAACATTTCTAGGAGATTTTGTTGCCACTGCTTATAAAGAGAGTGTGCACCGATCGCAGAATCATTTCCCGCCAGTTCTTTGAGAGAAACATTACTCTGTTCTATCAAGGCATCAATCATTGCTCCGCCACAAGCTGTATCTTCTAGAGAATAAGTTCCTTCCCAACCAGAGCCGACAATCCAAACTGTTTCTGGTTGTTGCTGTTTGAGGTAATTGACAGCAGCTTGACGGTTTACCTGAGCAGCAGTGATCACTACAGGAGCTTGTTCTACTCTCTTGAGAGCGCGAGTGCCATTAGTTGTAGTTAGAAATAATCGCTTTTGGCTGACAACTTCTGGAGTGCAATTGAGAGGAGAGTTTCCCAGATCGAACCCCTCTACCATCTTTCCTCCTCTTTCCCCAGCTCGAATACGTTTCTCCGCAGCCCAAGCTTCTGACTGTTGCATCAACAAATCGATATCGCTGAAAGTTTGCACTGCTTCTGCGCCAGCATCCAAAGCAGTGGCGATAGTAGTAGTAGCACGCAAAACATCAATAACAACGGCACAATCGGGTAGGCAATCGCTTGGAGTTAGTTCGGGAGTGGGGTAAAGATATAGCTTCACTTATATTACTTTTTAAAAAAATACTTGCTACAGATTTTGACTCCCGCAATTATACGTTAATTTAGCTGCTACTGCGATGACTATACCTGAGCTATACCGTTTCATCCCTCTGAGAAACAATTGTTACTTATAACAAGATCAACATTTAACTTTTTGTCCTCGTCATGATGCCAAAACTTCATATTGGTTGAGTTAGTAAGGCGATCGCGATATGATTGCACCTATTGTAGATGATGGGATTAACATATTTTTTCTTATCTAAATCTGCTGATTAGTAGTAACTCAAGTAGAACTGAATTAAGGGAAATAAGCTAAATTTTCTGATTATCACTTATTCATAAAATTGATAAGTTTGCTTGATTATTTGCTGATAAATTAATGGATTTAAGTACATCTAGATGACCTTTTTGAGACTTTTCAAAATTTTGGTTTTATACCTGTTATCTAGATAAATAGAGTAGGAAGATCTCTTATGTTAGGGTTTTGACGGTAAGGTATCGATCAATGTAAATAAAGCAAGATCAATATATAGGTCTTAATCTCTGGGTTTTGCAGGAGCATAGAGCAATTCAATGTCCTGAATCCAAATAGTCCCAGCTTGATAAAACGCAAGATCTATTGAGAAAGATGCAGGATACTGTTCTTTTTTGAAATAGTGTCTAACTTCATATTTCTTCCATTCTGATCCCAAAACCATAGCTCGGTAATATTGAGCCTTCTTGCCTGCTTTATGACCAAATAGTTCAGCTTCTCGTTTTAAGCCTAGTTTTAATTCGGTATTTTTAGACATACCCATTGTTTTAATCAAAGCTCGACAAGCAATTACACAAGAATCTTTAGGCGGTTCGCCCACAGAAAAAAGCTGAACTTTTCTTACTGGTTTGTTGTTCTGTTTACTGGAATGGCTTTCTGTGGTTTGTTCGTATGCCCCAATTTTCCAGCTATTTCCTTCGATAGAAATACAATCTCGACTCACTAAAGTATAGTTAGTACTGAACTTTTGCCACTGTTCAAATTGACCATTTGGTTCGGGAACGGCCCATTTGTCGTAAATTGTTTTTCCTAAGTCTTCAAGTCCAGATGCTACCCATTCCCCTACCTGACTTTGTAGATCTTCAAATAGCTTGTCGAACACTGGGTAAAACCTCCTCCAAGGATAGATTGATCTACCTTAGCAACGCTGATGTGTGTCTTAGTGTGACCGAGATCGCCTTGAATTGATTCTCACTGTAATTTCATGATTGCCTGATCGATAGTTTATTCAGAGATTAGTTGTTGATAAATGGTTCTATCTAGCGATCGCATATAAATTCAGCTAAAGCTACAAAAAGTAGAGCTAAACTCAGTTTACTGTGGCATGTAATACCATATCTTTAACCTTAAATGAGCCAGATCAAGTGTGTCACTGTTCATATCTGTATCGATCAAAAAACTAGTTATAAAGTAACCTTAACTGATTTAATTTTGAAATGATAAATTATGCTTGACTCAAATTTCATCAACTAAGGATGATTATTGTGAAGGTAATTTATGAATTTACAGAGATGAATTTTGTTTTAATTGTGGAAAAAATTATTCTTAATTTTTTAACATCTGGATTTCTGAAAGAGTGTCAGATTATTCCACATGATTGGGACTTCATTATTGTATAAGTTAATTACAAAGAGAACTAAAACTAAACTAAGTTGTGGATCAAACTAACTGAAAAGTAAGATAAATACTTGTAAAATCCCAATTGTAAAACCCAAAACTCCACCTAAATTAACAATTGCTTGGAGTTCACTTTTCACGATACCTTGGACGGCTTCTTCCAGGTTTTCGGGCGTGGTAGCCATGACGCGATCTATAATCACTTGATCGATCGAAAGAATAGGGATAACGTGAGTCACTAATTCTTCGAGATCTCGCTCTAAATAACGATCAAGGATTAGAGCTAACTCCTGAGAGACTACTTCTAAAGAACTATCCACAACTGCTGAAGAACTAAAACGCTTAATTGCGATCGCACTAATATTTTCCCAATCGACTGATTCCCCAAGGCTATTAATAAAGTCAGCACCACGATTTTGTAAGTAATTGCGGACTGCTTCTCTAGTTGTTTTACGAAGTTGACGAACAGTTGCGACAGGTAGATTTTGGAGTGATAGACTCAGCAACCAGTTACGAATTCGATTGCGGATTTCTAGCGAAAAAATTAACTCTTTTAGCCTAGCATTAGTAATTTCTGGCTCTTCTAAGCAAAAGGCTCGCATACGCATCAGACTGTTACTCAAGCCGAAGAGGTTGGCTACTACCCAGTAAGTTCCGCTAGTTTTTTCCCGAAAACCCTCATCAATGATTTGAATATTTCTCTCTGTAAGAAAGTCAACCAATAAGCGACGTAATACATCGGGCGGTAAAACAATCTCTAAAATCCAATCAGAAAATTGTCTGGCTTGGGCTTTGCTAAGTTGAAAGTCGAGTAAGATTTGGTCGAAAACTTGATTGATCTGGGCTTCTAAAAAGTCATCTTTGCGAGCGACAATTCTGAGTAAACGGGGTAAAGATTGACCAAAGAGATCGCGGAGAATATTGGCCAGGATTTTGACTGTTTTTTGCTCTTTATCGGCTTGAATTTGCTCGATTGCTAGTTGAAAAAGCCACTGAATAGCAGATTGGACTCGTTCGACTGCAAGTAATCTTTGAGCTAGTTTTTGCAGTTCGGTAGGAGTCAACAACGACCCCATAATCGTATCCGAAACTTTTTGAGCTAATCGCTCTTGATTGCTAGGGATTAAGCCTGGAGTAAAAGGTAACTTGCGTTTGCCTACATAAATCGGTTTATAAGGACGAAACAGCATCTTGATGGCTAAATCATTAGTAAAGTAGCCAATAATTCCCCCTGCAACAGGAGGTACAAAATATATCCAGAGATTTGCTAGTTCCAAAATAGCCAAGTATAAATCGAGTCAGGAAATTGCTATCTTACTTTTGCAACACTAATACTCCCATCATTCCGCCGATCAAAGGATAGTGAGTAGCTTGAGCGAAACCTTTACTATAGGCCAACTTAACCTGCTCTTTGCCTTGAGGAAATTTTGCCAAACTAGGGAGCAAGTAAGTGTATTCCTCTGTCAGGTTAAAACTTTTGGCAGTGGGAATGACAATTTGCTGTAGATACCATTGTTGGAAGGTATTCATCACCGCAGAGTCAGGACGATGAAAATCGAGAATCGCGACTGCTGCACCAGGCTTGAGAACTCGATAAATTTCCCGCAAACAACGAGGAATATCAGTCACGTTGCGTAAACCATAGCCCATGGTAGCACAGTCAAAATAGTTATCCTCGAAAGGTAAATTTAGGGCATCTCCTTCTTGCCATTTTAGATTGTAGCCAGGAAGTTTAGCTTTTGCTCTCTGTGCTGCAATTTCTAGCTGAGCGCAGGCAAAATCTAAGCCTATGACTTTACCTTGTTTCCCCACTTGCTTGGCCATCATGAGAGCCAAGTCCCCACTACCACAACAAAGATCTAGG
>CAZSEZ010000063.1:9665-17953 GCA_964606015.1 uncultured bacterium | reverse complement strand
TTTAACTTGCTTTAAGTAGCTCCCAAATCAAAAAGGTAGTGAAGGCAATAATTCAACTACCCAAAAAGGCTATTTTACTGGCTTCTCTCGATCCTAACTTAAATAGTACAAGAAACTCTTGTCTTGCCCAAGCCATACTAGCTATTAGGATTTTTCTTAGATACTGCTAGTGATGATTATCTACAGGACAAAAAGTGCTTTACAGAATATCAATATAGATAAATTGTCAAAATAATACCTGCAAGCAATTTATTTGTACTAATGTTAGTAGAGACATCGCTGCTAAATGATATATGGAGTTTACTGAGACAGATTAGCTATGGGTCCAGAATTTTGTTTGTGAGATCACCTCGGAACCTTCTGAGTTGAAATCTCTTGCGTTTAGTAATTTATGAATATGATGCGGTTCTATGTACCGATGTTTTAATTGGTTTTAGCTGCTAATTGTTCGGAATAGGAAGTTGGCGTTGGTGAAATAGCATTATTGTAAATAGTGTCAATGGTCCATTCAGAAGCTTTGTCGGAATATGTCACTCTGACTTGGCTTTCATAGGTGTAATTAACAGTGGCACGAGGACGCAGTCGGAATGTAAAAATGTACTGAATACTACTATCGTCACATAAAACAATCTGATGCGGTGCTTCAGCAGATGGACCATGCATAGATGGTTCGGTTGTGATCACGCTAATTCCCCCATTGTCTCTTTCTCCCCGCTGGCGAGCAAGATTTTTGGCTCGATTTAGGTTAGAGAATTGTTCCGACAAACACTGAATAGGCTCACGGTTAGAGTCTGCTTCAGCTAGAGCCTTACATAGATCAAGAAGACTAGTTTCACTATGGCTATCTGCCACAACGTGGGCCCTAAGTTGAGGAGCAAATCCTCCTAACCCCAGAGAAAACATCAAAGAAAGGGAGGCAGTCGCCCAATATTTTTTTATACCAATATTACGCATTAGAACTGACTAGAAATAAAATAGATATCGATCTTAGTCTAGCTAATAAACTAAGTGCCTAACTCTTGGTTAGTAAAATAAATTAATAGTAAAAATAGACTTGTATGTATCACTTTGAGTGTGTGATTCATGGATATAAACAGATACTAGTTTTTATTAGCCTATTTTTATCTTGTCCGAAAAAAGTCTTAAATAATTATAAAAAATTGACTTTGGAAATGCTTAAAATCTTAGCAACTTTGGTTATTGTAATTAAGACTCAGCAATTCTCGCTTTCTTCTTGGTTTCCTTTTCTGCTTCTAGATATCGTAGCAGGTCAGGTAGACTCTTTTTTTCTACAAATAAATTAACCCCGCAGGGTACGCTTTAGTAAGAGGCAATGCGGGGGATTTCTGATATTCAGTAATAGTTAAGGTTAGTCGTTACTACAGTTAAATAGTACAAGAAACTCCTGTTCCACCTAAGCCACAATAACCATTAGGATTTTTGCCTAGGTATTGTTGGTGATAGTCCTCAGCATAATAGAATTCTGGAGCTTCAAGAACTTCTGTCGTGATTGCACCATAACCTGCTTTAGCCAACTCCTGGTTGTATGTTTGCAGCGACGCTTTTGCTTGTTCTTGCTGTTCTTGAGTGTAGGTGTAGATTCCAGAACGATACTGGGTACCAGTATCATTTCCTTGGCGCATACCTTGAGTAGGATTGTGGCTTTCCCAAAATACTTTAAGCAAATCTTGATAACTAATAACTTTGGGATCGTAAACTACTAAAACAACCTCATTATGGCCAGTCAGTCCACTACAAACTTCTTTATAAGTGGGGTTAGGCGTGTAGCCTGCTGCATAGCCAACTGCCGTGGTATAGACTCCTTCTAGCTGCCAAAACTTTCTTTCTGCACCCCAAAAACAACCCAAACCAAAGACTGCTTGTTCCATTTGTTCTGGGAAAGGAGGCTTTAGTGGATTGCCATTGATAAAATGTTGCTCTGGTACGGGCATAGCGCGATCGCGACCAGGTAATGCTTTTTGAGGAGAAACCATTGAGGTTTTTTTTCCGAGACCAAAGAAGACCATAAATCGATTTTGTTAGTTGGTAAGTTTTATATCTTTACTTAATCTAGCGCAAACTGAATACGTCCCCAGGACGAGCTCATAAATCATCAGCTCGTTGGTATTAAGCCAGTTAGTTACTAGGTAGTAATGTTGGACAGGCTGATTTACTTTTATCCAATCAGCCTGAGATTGATAACCATCAATCTCATTTTTCTTTATGAACGTTTGGTTTGTAGAGCCTCTTGATACTTGCGAAGCACTTTACGCTTACGGGTTAAGTTGCGTCTTTGACCCACAAGCGTTTCATCTAGCAACTGTTTTGCTTCTTGTTCTTGAGCTAGTTCTTTTTCTAGAGTAAAACGCTCAGGAGTATTGGCTGCATTGACTTTGCGTTGTAACTGTCTTACAGCTTGGCGCTTGAGGAACAGTTCGTCCTCTTGTTCTTTGACTAGTTTGGTCAAATCTTCTAAATCATTCTGTAAGTAGGTAATTGTTTCCTCAAGTTGCTTGACGGAGTTTCCTTGGATCGTTTTGGTATCAACTTCGGTATCCAAAGTAGTAAGGGCAGAACCCTTGGATTTAGAAGTGTTAGTACTCGAAAAAACATCCCATAACTCGCCTTCACTTTTGGTGAAAGTACTATTACCATTACTAGTGGCTACGCGACCGACATCACCAGGCAACACGTTCTGATCTTTTCCGTTTTGTGACTCTTCTTCCAAGGGATGGTACTGGGGAATACTAGAGTCTAGACGGGGGTTGACATCGTTAAATACAATCCCTAAAACATTCTGTCCTGAAAGCTCTAGAGTTTCTTTTGTGAATTTAGCCTGGGAATGACTGACTTGTTCTGGTTTTACTATCAGCAGGATACCATCTGCCATTTTGCCTAGTACAGAAGCATCAGCAGCCTTGTCTAAGGCGGGAGTATCGAGAACAATGTAATCGTAGATTCTAGACCAATAGTAAATAAGATCTTTCATTTTGTAAGAATCAATCAGAGTTCCAGGAGATGCTGGTAATCCTCCCGAAGAAATGACGCTGAGATTCTTCATGACAGTTTCTGTACTGAGGCGATGATCTAGATTGTCTGCTAGGAGGTTGCTCAGACCACTATTATTGTAGGTTCCCCAGATGCTTTGCTGTTGAGGATTGCGTAAGTTAGCGTCCACCAGTAATACTTTGTTGCCTACCTGTGCCATTGCACAAGCTAGGTTAGCGGCTACAGTTGATTTGCCCTCTCCAGTGACAGAACTAGTAACAACAATAGTTTGATTTTTGCGATCGCCACTTAGATAACGTAGGTTAGACTGCAACCTCCTGTAGGACTCACTAAGTGCTGAACTTGGGTAGTCTCGAACAATCAAAGGAGGAGTATCTTGATCGGCGTCACCTGTCAATGCTGGTCCTTGACCATTAAAGCTTGGAAGAACTCCTAAGCCGTTGTAGCCGAAGAGTTGCTTGGCATTATCAACTGTTTTGAGAGAGCGGTCTTTGGCTTCTAGGATGTAAGCCAAGCCAGCAGCTGCAACTGTTCCCAGGATTACAGACGATAAATAACCAACTAGGCGGGATGATATCGGCTCAATTGGCTTAATTGCCTCTTCAATTATGCGAACGTTACCAATATTTTGATTTGCTGCTAGTTCGATCAAGCTTAATTGTCTTTGGAGTAGACCATAGGTTTCTTGTGATACGGCCGACTCTCGCAATAGTTGTGTGAGTTGCTGTTCTAGCTCTGGTAGCTTGGCTGCTTGCAACTGTAAGTCTTGTTGAAGCTTGACTAGATTATCAATTTGTTGATTCAAACCGATACGACTCGATTCGAGACGGACTAACTCCCCAGTCATTTGTTGCTGAACTGTTCCAAAACCAGGATTGTCCTCAAAGTTAGGTTGAGCTTGAGAAATTTTGTTAGCTTCTCGATTAAGAGCTTCTTGCTGGGTGCTTAGTGTCTCTTCTAACTCAATAACACTGGGATGGTTAGGAGTAAAGCGGCTTTTTGCTGCATTCAACTGGGAGGCAGTTTCGGCCAAGGACGTCAACATCTGAGTAATGGCAGGAGACTCAGATAAAGCAGCAGACTGAAGGGCTTGTGATGTGTTCATGTTGAGCTGCCCCTGGATATACTCTGACTGGCTATTAGCCAAAGCCAGTTGACCTCTCAACTCCGTGATTTGCTGTTCGAGCTGTCCTAAGGTTTCTACCAAAGCTACTGCTTGAGCATCTGCACTGACCACACTGTTAGCAGATTTAAAATTTTTGATTTTTGCATCGAGGGCTTGAAGTTCCGCTTCGGCTTTAGGAATTTGTTCTTCTAAAAACTGCCTAGCCTCAACTGCCTCTTGCTGGCTGACGTCAATGTTGTTTTCGAGATAGTTAGCAATCAAAGTATTGACAACTTCTTGAACTCTGACTGGATCTTCTCCCTGATAAGTAATTTTAAGTACGTCAGTACCCAAAATTTCAGCTACGCGGAGCTTTTGGATAAATTCTTTGGTTGGCATCAACTGACCACTGGTCAATCGGCCTTGACTTCTCATGTCCTGCTCTCTGACTGTTTCCTGGACCACTGGTTCTGATTGGATAACTTGTGCCTCAGTATTGATTGGATTACTTTTCTCTACTAAGGCTGAAAATGTACCTAAGTCACGAGTGAGGTCACTTAAACTGGCAACCGCGTTACTCTTTTTAAATCTTAGTTTGGCCTCTGCTTGATAGGTTGGAGGCTTGAAAGTTGTCATGAGGATACCCAATACGGTTACCCCTAGGAAAGTCCTCAAGCATGGAGTCCAGTGTCTGCGTAAAATTTGCCAGTAGCGATCAGTTTGTAGTAGAGATTGTGAATCATTCATATAAAGTTATTTAAGAGTTATCAACTAAGGTGATTTTTGATAAATTAAAATGTTAAGAATTATTGTCTTTTTGTGGGTTTCATTGCTTCTAGTTGGTTAGAAAAGAAGACTTATGACTTTAGAGTAATTCTTATCTCCGCAGAGTAAGGAAAATGTACTTATATGTTTAAGTTTAGACTACCATTTGCGTGATTCCACTGACTACTCTCTCTAATTCCTCAGATGTTAAGTTGGATCCTGAGGGCAGGCATAAACCAGAGGAAAATAAACTCTCTGCTACTTCTCCGCCAAAGACTTCACAATCAGCAAATACTGGTTGGAGATGTAAAGGTTTCCAAACAGGACGAGTTTCGATATTTTCGGCAGCAAGAGAAATTCTAAGTGTTTCGCGATCGCATTTGGCTAGTTGAGGATCGAGAGTAAAGCAACTTAGCCAACGGGTACAAGTTCCATATTCTGCTTCTGGCATAAATTCTAAACCAGCAATGTCAGATAATCTTTGCTGATAAAATTCAAAATTACGTCTGCGGGCAGCTACTCGGTCTTTTAAAACTAAAAGTTGACCTCGGCCAATTCCTGATAAGACGTTGCTCAAACGGTAGTTGTAGCCAATTTCTGTATGGTGATAGTAAGGAAAGTTGTCTCTGGCTTGGGTTGCCCAAAAACGGGCTTTCTCGATTAGGTCCCAATCCCTGGAGATCAACATGCCTCCACCAGAGGTCGTAATGATTTTATTGCCGTTAAAAGAATAAATCCCCATTTTCCCCACAGTGCCAGGGGATTTACCTTTGTAAGTCGCTCCTAAAGCCTCTGCTGCATCCTCAATTACAGGAATCCCGTAACGATCACAGACAGCCATGATTGGATCGAGATCGGCACTTTGTCCGTAGAGATGAACTACGATGACTGCTTTCGGTAATTTCCTCGCTTGAGCCTTTTGGTGGAGCGCAAATTCTAAGAGCTGAGGATCCATATTCCAGGAGCGGCGATCACTATCAATAAAGACTGGCTTAGCTCCCAGATAAATAATTGGGTTTGCACTAGCAACGAAAGTCAAAGTTGAGCAAAATACTTCATCCCCCGGTTCAACTCCTGCTAATCTGAGAGCCAGATGTAACGCAGATGTTCCCGAATTCACCGCAGCAGCGTAGTCACTGCCAACTACATCACAAAACTCTTGCTCAAAAGCGTCTACATGAGGTCCTGTAGGAGCAATCCAGTTAGTACTAAAGGCTTCGTGCACAAAAGCTAATTCCTGTTCCCCCATGTGAGGGGTTGACAGGAGGATCGGCTGATTCATTTTTTGTTGCTATTTTCCAACCCCATCTTTCAAATGGGTAAATATACGTAGTATCTTATTAAATTAAAGTTACCATTATTTTCTCCCTAAGTAAGACAAAGTCTGTGGCAAGATTTTGTAGCCAAATTGTGTCATGTTGACTCAACTTTTGTCGAAAGTGTTGCTTTTAAGTAGCCTTTTCCAGCCAGTTAGAAAACAAAGTTAGTTAAGGTCGAGTTAATCATGTATCAACCTCCATCTAATTCCAATGAAGAACTTAACCCCAATCTTCAAGCGATAGAAGATGAAGCGGACTTGCTCAATAGTATTATTCAGAGAGCAGAGGCAGAAGATCTTTCTGTTCAAGGAGTTATTGCCAGAAGACAAGAGTTAAAGCGGCTTTTTGCCTGGCTTTTAGGAATCGGCTTTGGTTTGGGAATTCTTATTGCGATCGCTCTTTTAATTGCAATTCAAAAGCTAGGTTTGGCTAAACGACCCTATGAGTACGAAGTAGATACAACTTTTGAGGAACCGCAGATTGAGCAAGCTCAACCAAAGTCCGCAACAGAGAATCAAGAAACAAAAATTTAAGTTAAGCAACTAGCCAATTTGTATTATTTTTTAATACGTATTTGGCAAATAGTTATCGTTTTTTTCGAGAATGATGCCAGCCAACTAGAATCAAGCTAATGAATCCTTAAAGCTAGATGAAAGTATTAGTGCTTGCCTGGGAATTTCCACCTCGTTTAGTAGGTGGTATTTCGCGTCATGTTGCTGAGTTGTATCCTGAAATAGTCTTGCTCGGTCTGGAAGTCCACCTAGTGACAGTGGAGTTTGGCGAGGCTCCCGCTTTGGAAGTGGTTGAAGGAATTAAAGTTCATCGAGTTGCTGTAGCTCCAGGAAAGGACTTTTTTCACTGGATAAACAACATGAACCAAAGTATGGAGATACATGGTAGCAAGCTGCTCCAGGAGGGTGGGTTTGATCTAATTCATGCTCATGATTGGTTGGTTGGGGATTCTGCGATCGCCCTTAAACATCGCTTTAAACTACCTCTGATTGCCACAATTCACGCTACAGAATATGGCCGTAACCGAGGAATTCATCATCATCGACAGCAGTACATTCACAGCAAAGAAAAAGAATTGGTGTACAACGCCTGGCGAGTTATCGTCTGTAGTCAGTATATGTATTCTGAGGTGAAAATGGCTCTTGCTTCTCCAGAGGATAAGATCGACATTGTTTATAATGGCATCCGTCCTGAAAAAAAGAGTCAACCAGCGGATTTTGATTTCCAATCTTTTCGTCGACGTTTTGCTGATGACAGTGAAAAAATTATCTATTATGTAGGCCGTATGGCTTACGAGAAAGGCGTATCTGTCTTGCTTAACGCTGCCTCGAAGCTTTTAAGAGAGATGATGGGCAAAGTCAAGATAGTAATTGTTGGCGGAGGTAACACTCAACACCTCAAGCAGCAAGCACGCTATCTCGATATTTATCAAAACTGTTACTTTACAGGCTTTATGTCCGATGCAGATCTTGATAAATTTCAAACTGTTGCCGACTGCGCTGTATTTCCTAGTCTCTATGAACCATTTGGCATAGTTGCTTTGGAAAGTTTTGCTGCTCGTGTCCCCGTGGTTGTCTCCGATGCAGGAGGTTTGGCAGAGGTAGTTCAACACGGTAAAACTGGGATTGTTACTTATGCTAATAATCCTGATTCTCTAGCCTGGGGAATTTTAGAAGTCCTTCGTAATCCCGACTATGCCCAATCATTAGTTGAGAATGCTTACGAATCCCTAGCTGAACGTTTTAGTTGGCTGGCAATTGCTAAGCAAACTGCTACGATTTACGAGCGGGTTGTCCAAGAGAGATCGCAAGTTGAGTGGTGATTATCAAGAGAGCCTCTTAAGGCATATTTCTCTTGGCCCAAGTTTCTCCTTTTTTTGCTCCTTTTCCTTTGCTAGGTTATGTCTCCGATTGAATTAGATACTGTTGATTTAGCTTTGTGTCTGGGTTTAATTGGACTAGCAGTAGTTATTTCTCTGTGGCAAAAGCTCGACTTGGCTTCTCAGTTTTTGCATAGTGCAGGTCGGGCTTTACTGCAACTATTGGTAGTGGGTTATGCCATAGATATTGTGTTTGCTC
>CAZSEZ010000063.1:0-9655 GCA_964606015.1 uncultured bacterium | reverse complement strand
AGCTGTTGCTAATTTTGCTAAAAATGCAATGCATATTGTGTTTGCTCTCAATAATCCCCTTGCCGTAATTGTCACTATTGGGCTAATGCTCTCGATCGCTGCTGTGGTAGCACGTAATCGGATTGCTCCTAGAGAAAAACAATTGCTAGTTATTGTTTGGTTAGCTATTTTTGCCAGTTTGCTGCTGACTCTCTCTTATGTAATTGTGGCAATTGTGCAACCAGTTCCCTGGTATCGTCCTCAGTATTTGATTCCATTAGCAGGGATGCTATTGGGTAATGCCATGAATAGTGCTGCTCTCTCTGGTGAAAGACTGACTAGTACCATCAAGCAAAATTATTTAGAAATCGAAACTTATCTTTCTTTAGGGGCGACTCCCCAACAGGCGATCGCTGATTATCAAAAAGAAGCAATCCGCACTGGTTTAATTCCCATCCTCAATAACATGATGGTCGTGGGTTTAGTGAGTTTACCTGGGATGTTTACTGGACAAATCCTCGCAGGGGCTGATCCTTTGAATGCTGCTTCTTACCAGATTTTGATTTTATTTGCGATCGCTTTCACCAACTTTCTCGTAGCTGTCTTGATTACTGAGGGAGTTTACCGTCGCTTTTTTAACCAAGACTCTCAACTATTGGTATAGTTTGGCGCGCAAAGCCAAAAAAAACGCCCTCCAATAGTTTGGGGGCAATTTACACACACACTTAGATAAAGCTCAAATTTTAGAGAAATTTAGGTCGTCATTGCTAAAGATGACTATCTAGTTGATTAAAGCTTTGATTTATATTGTGCCAGTATATTAAAAAAATATGAAATTGGGTACCCCCTGACCCAAAATACGCGGATTTTTTCCCAGATTTATGTGAAAACACTTAGATCACAGATAAGGGATAATAGATGAAGAATGGGGCAGTGGTAGTAGGGTAAAATACTAATCGCTTGAATCTTCTTCTACAGGGCATTATGGGAAATACATTCGGACAAATTTTTCGCATCACTACATTTGGGGAATCTCATGGTGGAGGCGTTGGTGTAGTTATTGATGGCTGTCCTCCTCAGTTGCCAATTACAGAAGAGGAAATTCAGGTAGATTTAGATCGTCGTCGACCAGGTCAAAGTAAGATCACAACTCCTCGCAAAGAAACTGATACTTGTGAGATTATTTCTGGCGTTTTTGAAGGTAGAACTACGGGAACCCCAATCTCGATTCTTGTAAGAAATAAAGATGCTCGTTCCCAAGACTATAACGAGATGTCGGTAAAGTATCGTCCTTCCCATGCAGATGCTACTTATGATGCCAAGTATGGATTTCGTAACTGGAAAGGTGGTGGTAGATCCTCTGCCAGAGAAACTATTGGTCGTGTAGCCGCAGGTGCGATCGCAAAGAAGATTCTCAAGCAATACAGTGATGTTGATGTTGTTGGCTATGTTAAGCGTATCAAAGACCTAGAAGCAGTTGTTGATACTAATACTGTGACTCTGGAGCAAGTAGAGAGCAATATTGTCCGTTGCCCAGATACCGAATGTGCCAACAAAATGATCGACTTGATCGATGATATTCGTAAGGAAAAAGACTCTCTCGGTGGGGTGGTCGAATGCGTAGTTCGCAATGTACCTAAAGGGTTGGGTGATCCTGTATTTGATAAGCTCGAAGCGGATCTGGCTAAAGCAGTAATGTCCTTGCCTGCAACCAAAGGTTTTGAAATTGGTTCTGGTTTTGCTGGTACCACCATGACAGGCAGCGAACACAATGACGAATTTTACATCGACGAAAACGGGGAAACTCGTACTAGAACTAATCGCTCTGGCGGAGTACAAGGTGGGATTTCTAATGGGGAAAACATCATTATCCGCATTGCTTTTAAGCCCACAGCCACAGTAGGTAAGGAACAAAAAACCGTGACTAAAGAAGGTGAAGAAACAGTCCTCGCTGCTAAAGGTAGACACGATCCTTGTGTATTACCCCGTGCAGTCCCCATGGTTGAAGCAATGGTGGCTTTAGTCTTATGCGATCGCTTGATGTACTACACAGGTCAATGCAAAGTCCTACCTAAAATGGGTAATTGAAGATAATCAGAGGTTCGGCATAGTATTTAAGGTTCTAGCTTTCAGATAATATCTGGTCCATGAGATCTTGCCAGACTCTATTAGGCTGCCATAGTTGATAAAGATCTTCTTGAGCTTGCTCTGGGCTGAGACCTTGCCGTTGTATGCGATATAAGTATACGAATGCTGAAACTCTGAGGTTGGCGGCGCAGTGAATAAATACAGGGTCTTGCTGATTGTCCTGCATGGCTTCAGTGAAGCGATCAAAATGTTCGATGGTTGGTTGCTCGAATTCAATCGGAATATGTACATATTTCATTCCTAAAGAACCAACCACAGCAGCTTCATTGGCTAAAGCATTCTCAGAAGTTGTTAAAGCAAGATTAATCACGGTTTTATACCCTGCTGCTTGAATTAATTGGAGTTGCTTAGTAGTAGGCTGCCCTCCGGTAGCAATTTTTTCGTCTATTTTTCGATAATTAAAAATATCACTAATCTGCTCTCCCATAAGATTGATTCCTAAGTAGCGATAGATTGTCAGTTTAAAGAAATTAATGATAGTTATAACTGGTTGATTTAATTTTAGCCTCATTGCTTTTTAGAATTTATGTGAGATGTCTTATATGTTATTTTTGTGAGATTTATACTTATTTTCTTGGATTATTTTGGTCGCAATTTATAGGATATCTATTGCTTTGATGTTATCGAAATATTGTGATGAAAGGAAAATATATTAGGTGATCTTAAAACTCGCAAGATAAGGGAGTTAGTGTCTTCTTTCTCCTTTGTTGATTACTAAAGCTGATTAAAAATTTATGATCAATGACTAATTTTGTAAATGTTAATTTAAATGTTTTAACATCATAAATAAATTCAATCTTACAATTAACTATAATGGCTAAACCAATCTCCCTAGATCCTCAGCAGTTGGAAGCTTGGCTGGATGAGTTTATTTCAAAACAGATGGAAGAGCTACACATTCCAGGGGTAACTTTTTCTTTAGTACAAAATGGCCAAATTGTATTAGCCAAAGGTTATGGCTATGCCAACTTAGAACAACAAATTCCTGTTTCAAGTGACCATACTTTATTTAAGGTTGGTTCTGTTTCTAAGCTATTTACTGCTACTGCCATTATGCAGTTGGTGGAGAAGGGAATTATTGATTTACATACAGATGTAAATAAGTATCTTACTGAGTTTCAAATTCCCGAAGAATATTCTCAACCTATTACTATTGCTAATTTACTAACTCATACCGCAGGTTTTGACGAACGCTTGGTAGGTTTATTTACTAGGAGAGCTGAAGACATTCCGTCTTTGGGGCAAATTCTAGCGGAAAAAATGCCTGCGAGAGCCCTGCCTCCTGGAAAAGCCATGAGCTATTCCAATTGTGGCTATGCCTTACTCGGTCATATTGTGGAATCAGTAACAGGGGTTCTTTTCAGTCAATATGTAGAAAAAAGCATTCTACAGCCCTTGGAGATGAATAGTAGTAGCTTTACTCAACCATCTCGTTTAGCGCCCCATGTAGCTTTGGGTTACAAATACAATAAGTATCAAAATACCTATCAAGCTTTTCCCTCTCAATACATGTCGATCACACCTGCTGGTAGCTTTAGCGGGACTGGTACAGACATGGCAAAGTTTGCGATCGCGCATTTACAGTATGGACGGTATAAGGATTCGAGGATCTTAAAAGAAAGTACCAGTCGGCAGATGCAGCAACGACAATTTACTAATGATCCTCGTTTGCCTGGAATGGGTTGGGGCTTTATGGAGTCTCTGCACAATCAACAGAAAGCGATCGGTCATGGTGGTGGCTTACCAGGATTTACTAGCTTACTTTACCTATTTCCTGATCATAATCTAGGTTTTTTTGTTTCTGATAATGGGCAGGCTAAACTTTCCGAAAAATTACTAGAAGAATTTTATGATCGCTTTTTTCCCTCACAAGTATTGACCAGTAGTGAGAAATCTTTAGTAGTTAATCAAGAATCTCTGAAGCGCTATGAAGGAACATATCGTAATAATCGTTACGCTAGAAAAACCATTGGAAAAATATGCTTGTTGGGAACTCCTTCTTTTGAGTTGAAATTGGCTTCAGGAGGGAAATTATTTGATTCTAAAACCTCTAAAACTTCTAGCCCAGAATATCTTTGTGAGGTTAAACCATCTTTTTTACAGTCATATATTAACGGAAAAAAATTGATTGATAGTTGTTTTGTTGCTAAAGAGAAACAAGGTGAAGTAAAAACTCTCTTTAGTAAAATGGGTGTGTTAGAAAAAATAGCCTGGTACGAAACTAACTCTTTTCACTATCTTTTAATTGGTTTATTTATCTTAGTATTTGCTACAGGGTTTGGCTATGGAATTTGGAATTTACTTCAACCCTCAGTAATTTTTGTACATCGATTCACTCAAATACTGGCAACTACAGTATGTAGTCTCAATCTCCTAATCTTTATATTTATCCTACTGTTACTTCCTCAGCTGATTTATGAGGCCTCTGTTAAATTGTTTATTTTTCTATGTATTCCAATTTTGAGTTCTATTTTGACAATAATCTTGTCTATTTCGACTATTTTGGCTTTAGCCAGTTCTGAATACTTATTAATCGAAGCAATATATTACTCTATAATTATGGTCATATCTTTAGGCTTTATTCCTTTTCTCAATTATTGGAATTTATTGGGGTTTCGATATTAATTACTAATTATGACAATAGTTTTTCAACTATCTGTTCCTCATCAACTAGCGTTTGAGTTTTGCCGTTAATTCCCCCTTGATACGGTTGAGAATTGACTCTTCATCCAGAGAATTAAGGATCTCTGTGACTACAGTTTTGGGGGCTTGTTCTCCCCAGGATGCCCCATTAGCCAAATAAGCTTTACTAATCTGCCCGATCGCATAAGTAGCCACACCTGCTACCGAACCTTGAGCGATTGCAACTGATAGATAAGGCGCTAAAGCCAAGCCTCCCGTTGCGGGGATGGTAATACCTAAAACCCCTTTAAGAGAACCCAAACTTAAAGTAGATAATAATTCTGTTGCACCCACACCACCCATTGAAAGGGCAATATTTTTCAGTAAAGCTATCGCTCCTTGTTGGGTCATGGCAATGCCATAAAGCCGAGATAGAGCCAAAATCAATCCCACATCTACCACTGCCCCTGCAAATAAATCTAATACGGTAATTGGATTTAGGGCTGTCGCTGTTGCTTTGAGCATGACTGCTTTAGAAATTAGTTCTGAGGCTGCGCGATCACGAATTACTAATTTGGTAGCGACTATTTGTTCGTTGATGTCATCAGCATAAAGTAAAGAATTGAGGGCGATCAGGGACTTTCCTTCGCGGTCTAGTAGCTCCAAGATTTTTAGCTTGAGGTCTTCTACCTTTGGCTGTCCTTTGATCCTGGATACTTGTATTGAGCCATCTGCTTGTTTGACTCCTTTGACTTCGATGGGAGATGCAGCCACCATGACAATTTCTTCGGGCGAGATTAGTTCTTTGACTCTTTCGTCGCGAATTTTGGCATAAATTGCTAAGCGATCGGCTTCGGGATATTGATCGATTTTGTTAAACACTAGTAGCATGGGTTTTCCTGCATTACGCAACGCAGAAAGGGCATTGTATTCGACCTGTGTAATATCCCCTGATACCACAAATAAAATTAGGTCTACCTTGGCTGCTAGGTTTTTGGCTAAAGCTTCTCTGGCTTCACCATGTACTTCATCAATACCAGGAGTATCCAATAACTGAATCTGGTTTTGACTGGATTTTTGAGCAATGGTCAGACGTTGTACGCGATTATTGACATCTTGATCTGGAGAGCCATCATTTGGGGATTCGAGTTGCCAGTCAGTGCGATCAATAGTTTGGGTAACACCGTGTAATGCCCCAGTAACAAAAACTTCTCTCCCGACTAAGGCATTTAAAACCGAAGATTTGCCGCGACCCACTAAACCAAAAGCAGCAATTTGGACTACTGAATGTTCTAACTTATCCAACATGGTACTCAGATGCTCGATTTCCTGAGCAAGACTATTTCTCTCGGCCATAGTTAGATCGAGATTGCCTAAGATTCCTCTGAGCGATCGCTGTGCTTTGCGGTAGTTAATCTGCTCTGCAATATCTTGTAAACCCCAAGCATTTTTGGTCAAGTTAGTTAATTCCCTAGTCCTTGTCTTCGTCTCATAACAATTTTAACTAGAGTGGAGCTATATGATATTGGTAAAAATAGTAGTAACGAATAAAAGAGTAGCAACCGCGCGATCGTGACTGAAAGAACTGAAACTACAGCTAACCTGCGAATCACCAATCAATCATGGCAGCAAGGACAGATAGAAGGAGAAGTTTTTGCCGCAGAATATAGCTGGCGATTTCGCTGGCAATTTCGTCATAGCAAACTAATTATCCATCCACCTTTGGGGAGAGCATTGATTCAAGAACCTCTGGGTCGTTTTCTAGAACGCTCTGACTATCAGTTAGAAGTAGGTAGTAACTACACTTTTACAATTCGAGCCAAGTTATAACTTGGTCATGACTTGAGTACAATAACGGTTTAATTCATCTAATCTTCATCATAAATTGTTTGAATCTTACAACTTTAGACGTATTTCTCAGTTAGATTGACTATGAAGAACATACCTAGAATGACTGCTGATTAGCTATAAATATTGCGGATAAATACCCCTTGTACTATAGAAAATGAAAGCCACCCCAAACACTCAAGGCACTATTAAAATTTTAATTGTTGATAATCAAAAAATAGAACGAGAAACTTTATCTCTATATTTAAGCTCTCAAGAAAATTTCCAAGTAGTGGGAACTGCTGCTAGTGGGGAAATGGCCTTGGAAAAAGTTATGCGACTCCAACCAGATATCGTAGTGATCGATTTGGAAATTGCTGGGATGAGTGGGATGACGGTCGTTGAAATGATCAGTGATAGCCATCCTGAGATTAAGACTTTTGTACTGAGTACTCATGAAGAAAAAAGCTATATAGATCAAGCCATTACTGCTGGTGCATTGGGTTACTTTATCAAGGGAACTGCTCCAGAGGATTTGATTGCTGCGATTTTGAAAGTGCATCAAGGCTACTTTCAATTAGGAGAAGGTTTGCTCGACAAACTAAAGTCAACATTTTATGTTCAACCCACTCCTGATAATGATGCGATTGTAGATAAAATCACAGATCCGGTTGAAGTCAACCCTCCAAGACTAACCTCGACTACTCGATTATCCTCTAATCTCAAAGATCTGACTTTAGAAGAGTTACGACTAAAATTAGAAGTTCTAGAGCAGAATAAGGCTTTTATTCAACAGAAGTACAGTAAGCTCAGACGAAAATTTTCACTATTGATGGCAACTCAGGTGATTTTAGGGTTTGTCACTGTTGGTTGTATATCTTCCATTATAAAAATGAATTTAGAAGCTGTTCCAGAGCGAGCTAACGTCACAAATATTTCTCAACCTAATAAATAAACAAACGGTAAGTAGGTTGATTAGGAGTCTCTTTCTGCCAATTCTAGCCATCTCTCGGTGGCAGTATCTAGTTTGTCATTTAATGTTGTTAACTGATCTGATAACTCCTGAACTTTGACAAAATCAGTACTGTTAGTAGCAAGGCTACTTTCTAACTCCTCTTTTTCAGTTTCCATTTCGGCGATAGTAGTTTCTAGTTTTTCGTACTCTCTTCTTTCGTAATTGGAGAGACGACGGGATTTAGATTCATTATTAGTTGGTTTAACTTTGGGGCTAAATTCTTTTTTTGTCGTAGTAACCTCTTTAGCTTTTTCTTCTTTAGCTGTTTTGTCGGTCTGTTTTTTCGTTTCTAGATAAATAGAATAGTTTCCAGGATAGAGTCGGAGCTGGCCTGCGTCTTCTAGCGCAAAGATAAACTCAACAGTGCGGTCGAGAAAATAACGATCATGAGAAACTGTAATGACGCAGCCGTTAAAACTTTCGAGGTAATCTTCCAAAACTGAGAGGGTCTGTACGTCGAGGTCGTTAGTCGGCTCATCCAAGATCAGAACATTGGGTGCTGACATCAAAACTTGCAACAGGAAAAGACGGCGTTTCTCCCCTCCTGATAGCTTATGAATTGGTGAGTATTGTTGATTGGGGTTAAACAAAAATCGCTCTAGCATCTGAGAAGCAGAAATTTGCCCACCATCTGAGGTAGTTACAAACGCTGCAATATCTTTGATGTAGTCAATTACTCGTTGATTAGTATCGATCGCATCCAGCAAGTCTTCAGAGTGTTGATCGAAATAACCAATATGAATCGTGCTACCAATCTCGACATTTCCTGCGTCGGGTTCGGTTCTACCAGTAATGATATTCATCAGGGTTGATTTGCCTGCACCGTTACCACCGATAATGCCAATGCGATCGCCTGGAGTAAATTCGTAGCTAAAGTCTTTGATTAAAGTTCGTCCGTTGTACCCTTTGGAAATATTGCTTAGTTCGATAACTTTTTTCCCAATGCGTCTGCCTACGGTGTCAATGGCAACTTTGCCTTGAGCTTCTTTGAACTCAGTATCTTGCATATCGCGGATACGGTCGATTCTGGCTCTTTGTTTAGTGCTACGAGCTTTGGGCCCTCGTTTGAGCCATTCTAATTCTCGGCGAAGAATTCCTTTGTGCTTGTGCTGAATCTTGGCATCAGCCGCTTCTTGTTCGGCTTTTTTTTCTAGAAAATAAGAGTAGTTTCCGCTGTAGGTATATAGATCCGCACGGTCTATTTCCAAAATGCGATTAGTAACATTATCCAAAAAGTAGCGATCGTGAGTAATTAGCAAAATGGCTCCTGAAAAGCTACTCAGGTAGTTTTGGAGCCACTCTACTGATTCTGCATCGAGATGGTTCGTCGGCTCGTCCATTAATAGTAAGTCTGGTTCTTCGAGCAAAGCTGTAGCTAAAGAAATCCGCTTACGATAACCACCAGAAAGGCTACCTACTTTTGCCTCAAAATCTGTAATGCCTAACTTGCTAAGAATAATCTTCGCTTTGGTTTCTAGTTCCCAAGCATCCATCGCATCCATCTTTTCCATGATGCGAGTTAGGCGATCAGTTAGTTTTGCTCTTTCTGCATCGGGGATTTCAGATTCAATTTTTTGCGATAATTCTTCGTATTGACGAACTATTTTGAGCTTTTCGCTACTGTCGTTAAAGACTTCATCTAGAACTGTTCTCTTTTCATTGAGGTTTGGTTGTTGGGGAAGATAAACAATTTTGGCTCCTGATTTGACGGTTACGGTGCCGCTATCAAAGGATTCGATTCCTGCGATCGCTTTAAGTAAGGTGGATTTTCCCGATCCGTTAACTCCGATTAAGCCTACTTTGTCGTCTTCTTCGATGCTAAAGCTACCATCCCGTAAGATCTCTTTGATTCCAAAGTCTTTGTTGATATTCTGTAGCGTGATTAGAGTCATAGGATGGTTATCATGAGAGGCAAATCGGTTCTTATTGTAACTAAGTACGTAGGTGCAGTAAATGAGATATCGGGTTGAGTCTGGGACGAGCCAGTAAAAGTTTAGGTTGTAATTCGTAATTACAGCAGTTTGCATCTAAATAGGGGACAATATTGGTGTATAGTGCGTTGTG
>CAZSEZ010000062.1:0-18042 GCA_964606015.1 uncultured bacterium | reverse complement strand
AAGGTTATCTTTGGTTGCGCGAAAAAATTGCAGCTCACGATTTTCAAGCCCGTGGTTGCGATATTGATGCTTCAGAAATTTTTATCTCCGATGGCTCTAAGTGTGACTGTGGCAACATCCTCGATATTTTTGGTAAAGATAATAAAATAGCTGTTACCGATCCTGTTTACCCTGTATACGTTGACACCAACGTCATGGCTGGACATACAGGTGATGTCAACGAAAAAGGCGAATACGAAGGTTTAGTTTACTTGCCCATTTCTGCCGACAATAACTTTACCGCAAAAATACCTAACGAAAAGGTAGACTTAATTTATCTATGTTTCCCCAACAATCCCACAGGGGCAACTGCAACCAAAGAGCACCTGACTGAGTGGGTAGACTATGCCAGAAAACACCAATCAATCATCCTATTCGACGCAGCCTACGAAGCGTTTATCACCGACCCTAGTCTTCCCCATTCTATTTATGAAATTGAAGGCGCGAAAGAATGCGCGATCGAGTTTCGTTCATTCTCTAAAAATGCAGGGTTTACTGGAACTCGTTGTGCGCTAACTGTAGTTCCTAAAGCTCTTAAAGGTAAAGCTAGCGATGGCTCCGATGTCGAACTCTGGAAACTCTGGAATCGTCGCCAATCAACAAAGTTCAATGGTGTTTCTTATATTGTTCAGAGAGCAGCAGAGGCAGTTTACTCCGAAGCAGGACAAGAGCAGACCAAGGCTTTAGTCAGCTTCTATATGGAAAATGCCAAAATTATCCGCGAGCAGCTAACCGCTGCGGGGATCAAGGTTTATGGCGGTACTAATGCGCCTTATGTTTGGGTCAAAACTCCTAACAATCTCTCTAGCTGGGATTTCTTCGACCAACTTCTAGAAAAAGCTAACGTTGTAGGGACTCCTGGTTCGGGCTTTGGTGCGGCAGGGGAAGGTTATTTCCGTATTTCTGCTTTTAATAGTCGTGAGAATGTTAACGAAGCAATGAAACGGATTACTGAAAAGTTTAAAGCCTAGTAATCAAGATTTAATTACCAACTAACAAGTTAGGTCTAGCTAAAGCTAGGCCTTTTTTTATAAAAGACTTTAAGATTTACAGCAAGCACTATTATATATAGCCAGACAGTATTTTCTAGTGTGAATAAATTAGGTATTCTGTTGGACTATTCTTGGTATGGAGGAGAGTCAAGCACTTTACTAACTGGCACAGGCCAAAACAACTCTAGAAAATAATAAGCTACTATCGAATTATTTTGTATTGCAGTTCAAAACAAACTCAATGTTCGATGAATACGCGATCGCAACTAGTAATCTCACCAAAAGATACGACCGCCATCTGGCAGTCAATGAAGTAGACCTCAGGATCGCTCCAGGGGATATCTATGGACTAATGGGGATTAATGGAGCAGGCAAAACCAGTCTGGTTAAGATGCTTGCAGCAGTAGAAGCCCCAACAAAAGGAGAAATTTATTATCATGGTGATCGCTTAACCTTAGACGCTCACCGCATCAAGCGTTATTTAGGTTATTTGCCCGATAATTATCCTCTATACGAAGATCTCAGCGTTTGGGACTACTTAGATTACTTTGCTCGTTTATATCAGATTCCCAGCAAGCGTCGTCGAGCCAGAGTGTACGAAGTATTAGAGATTGTCAAACTCGAAGAAAAGCACAACAGTCTAATTCCCACCCTTTCTAGAGGAATGAAGCAAAGACTTAGCTTAGCAAGAGCGATTATTCACGAACCTTTGGTTTTGATTTTAGACGAGCCTGTTTCGGGTTTAGATACGATTGCGCGGAAACAATTTCGCCTAATTGTTCGGTCTTTACAAGAGGCAGGAATGACTATTTTGATTGCTTCCCCTGTCTTGAGAGACTTAACCGAGCTTTGTACCACGATTGGGGTGATGGATCGGGGGTTCTTGGTAGATACGATGACGGTACAAGAACTCAAAGAATATCAAGCCTCCCAGCAAATTATTATCTCTACCTTAGGAGACACAACCGAGTTGATCGCAGCACTGAAACAACACGAATTAGTTGCAGGCTGGGAAAGCTTACCCCAAGCAAACAAACTCAAAGTGACTTTTTTAGGGACAGAAGAAGCAGGAGTAAAGTTATTGCGATCGCTTATTCAGAATCAACTACCCATTACAGAATTTAGTTACACTCAGGAAGATTGGGAAACTGTCATCCTTAACCGCCGACAAGGAAAGATTAATCAGGAACATTAACTATGAAAATCGCAGCTAGTTCCTACCTAGACTACCTGGGTAGCTGGAATCCTCAATTTTTACGTGAAGTCAAGGGAAAATTCAAGCCAAAAAATATCATTGGGGTAGTAGCTGCCTCATTAGTTACCCAATTTTTAATCATCATCTATCATTTGGGAAAACTGCCAGACTCTACTGTTGAGATGGCTAATCACTTTGTCAAACCTATTGAGCAATACAGTCGCTACTGTATTGGGGAAATTCCAGCAGACTATACTCCTCGCAGTAGCAGTTATCGCTTCCAGAATCCACTATGTGTTCAAGATTTACAAGACCATTGGATGATCAATTGGCAAGTCTTTTGGTGGGATATTTTTCTGGTTCTCAGCTTAATGGGAATTGGTTTACTTTTGGTATTAGGGACTTATTTCCTGATTAATAATTCCCTAGCAGAAAAGAAACAAGGCACCCTCAGTCTGGTTCGTCTCAGTCCACAGTCGGCTAGTTCGATCTTCTTCGGGAAGATCCTAGGCGTTCCTATGCTGCTTTACTTAGCGATCTTTGCTGCTTTACCACTTCATTTAGTGGCAGCTTTACAAGCAGGGATTAATCTGAGCCTTCTACTGGCTTTTTATGGCGCAGTAATCGCTAGTTGTGCGTTTTTCTATAGCTTGGGTTTATTTATCAGCTTTATTTTTCCCAGATCGATTGTCTCTTGGCTAACTGTAGCTGCGCTTATCGGCTTTTTGGGTCTGACTAGTGTTCTGAGTACGTATATAAGTCAGCCCAACACAGAACTTGTGGTTGATTGGTTGCTAATGTTTAACCCCAATAATTTGCTGCTTGCACTTGGTAAAACTACAGGTATTCCTTATCACTACTTTGATCCAGCTGGTTTTAATCTTTATCGGGGAAGTTATAGTCCCAATGATTTGGATCCCTTCTTTTTTAGCCAGGTTTTATTTTACGGACAGGCCATTGGCAGTAAAGTAGGCATAGCCATTAGTTTAGTAATTAGTAATTTTGCGCTTTGGACTTACTGGTGTTGGCAAGGTTTGATTAGACGCTATTACAACCCACAAAGCTCTCTCTTAACCAAACAGCAAAGTTATTGGATTACTGGGTTAATTGTCGCGATTGGTTTAGGCTTCTCGCTACAAGATGTTAGTCACCACCGCCATGAAGATAACTTTTTAATTAGTATGTGTTTATTCCAGTTTGCACTGCTGATTTATTTTATCGGTTTGATTTTTGCCCTCAGTCCAAAACGCCAAACTCTCTATGACTGGGCGCGCTACCGCCATCAAAAGAGTGGCAGAAATTTATGGCGAGAGCTAGTTCTGGGAGAAAACAGTCCTTCAGTTTTGGCTATTTTTCTCAATGTAGGAATAGTCAGCCTTTATCTGGCACCTTCTTTTGTCTTATTCATCGACAACGACAACTCTTTTAGTTTGGAAGCTGCTTGTTTAACAATGGGGGTTATTTGTGGAACAGTAGTTTTTTACGGCGCAATATCTCAATTGATTTTGCTCCACAAAAGCAAGCATCGGACAATTTTTGTCGGACTAACTTTAATGGCCTGTACCATCGGCTTCCCGATTATCTTGGGATTCTTCAATTTTACTTATAGTCAAACCCAACCCCTATTCGCTTGGTTGTTCACACCTTTTCCCTTCGCTGTTTTTGCAGAAGGATACAATACACAACAGATTGTTTTAGGGATTTTGGGCCAATGGTTAGCAATAACTATAGTGTCAGGACAAATTAGCCGTAACCTCAAGATTGCAGGGCGCTCCGAGAGCTACGATGCACTAAAAGCAAGTAGATAACACGAGCTAAGTTTTAGACTAGGAAGTAGCAAGAACCGACTCTTGAACAATCATTTTTTCAAAGTCAGCAACGCTAGTTGGTTTGCCAAAAAGGTAACCCTGCCCGTAGTCACAACCGAGTTGTTGCAACATTTCTAGCTGTTCTTTAGTCTCTATCCCTTCGGCAATAACGTTTAAGCCCAAAGTATGTGCCAAATTGACCATCGCAGCGACAATTTTTTGGTTGTGGGTATTTTGCTCCAAATTGTTGACAAACGAGCGGTCGATCTTGATGGTACTAATCGTTAACTGCTGAAGATAGCGTAGGGAAGAATAACCAGTGCCAAAATCATCTAGCATTAAGTGAAAACCAGATGCTTTAAGCTTATTAAGCACCAATCGAGAAGTTTCCACATCTTCCATCAGGATTGTTTCCGTAATTTCTAGCTTGAGTGCTTGAGGATCAACTTTGGCTTCGCGGATAATATTTTCCAGCTGTTCGACTAAATCAGGTTGAGCTAACTGCTTGACAGAGAGATTAACCTCAATTGCCAACTCATGCAATTTAGGGTATTGAGTTTGTCGCTGCCAACGTGACAAGCGATCGCAAGCTTCTTGAATTACCCATTCACCAATCGGAATAATCAGGTTGCTATCTTCTGCAATAGGAATAAAGTCATTGGGAGGCACAAGTCCTTTTTGCGGATGTTGCCAACGAATTAAAGCCTCAACACCAACAATTTTTTCTCGTTTGAGACACACTATTGGTTGATAGAACAAGACAAATTCTTGACGCTGAATAGCTCGATGTAGATCGGTTTCTAGTTGTAAATTGGCGATCGCTCTTTGCGTTATCTCTCCTTCAAAGATTTGATAGCGTAAAATCGGATTCTTTTTCGCCTGGTGTAGAGCAATGTCTGCATGACGGAGTAACTGATCTGGGCTAGTGTAGCAATCGTTGCCAATAATAATTCCGATGCTAAAGTCGATTTTAATCTCTTTGTTTTCGTAACAGATCGGTGCGGCAAACTCCTGATGAATAGTTTCAGCTATAGCGATCGCAGACTGTTTATCCTCAATAGTTTCTAGAAGGATAATGAACTCATTGCCTCCAGAACGAGCTATCAAATTCTCTTCAGGGACGATTTCTTGCAGTCTCTGAGCAATTTTCGCTAGTACATGATCCCCTGCAACCTTACCTAGCGAGTCATTGATTCTTTTGAAACGATTGCAATCAATAAAGATCAAAGCAAACTGCTCTAAAGGTGCATGCTGCACAATATCGATACAGGTTTGCAACCTTTCTATTAGATAAATCTTATTAGCCAAATTGGTCAATGGATCGTGCAGCGCCATATGAGTCAATTTGTCCTGAGTTTGCCGACGTTGGCTTTCTTCAAGTTGGAGCTGCGTAGTTTTTTCGATGACCTTTTGCTCTAATTTTTTATTAAAAACAGCTAGTTTCTGGTTGGCTCTTTCTAACTCGTGTTGAGTTTTCCTCAGCTGAAGTTGGAATTTAATGCGGACAATAACCTCAGCAATTTCAAAAGGCTTGGTTATATAATCTGCAGCACCTAACCCAAAAGCCTTAACCTTATCAAAAGCAGCATCCAATGCACTAATAAAAATAATCGGAATTCTTGCTGTTTTAGGATTACTCTTTAATTTTCTACAGACTTGGTAACCATCCATTTCAGGCATAGTGACATCAAGCAAAATTAAATCGGGAATTTCCGTCTCAAGTGTATCAAGGGCAGTTTTTCCACTGATAGCACAGCGCACTCTATAGTCATAATCAATCAGGATTTTCGATAACAACTTTAGATTTTTTGGGCGATCATCCACAATTAGAATGTCCGCAATAAACTGACTATCCTGAGACTGGTTCATGGGATGCAAAAATGGTACTTATTAGGTCTAACTTTCCAAGCATTTAACTATTTTGTCAAATCGAAACTCTTCTAGCCACTTTTTTAGGGTTGCTGAACAATCAGAGGAAGAATCAGGTATTCGAGATAATGATTCTGTAACCTTGGCATAGTCTAGAGCGATCGCAGCTTGATACAATTCTAATTGCCAATCCTCAGACATCTGTTGCAGTTGATACCTAATTTCCCCAGAAGACTGTTTAACAGCTTGTTGGGTTGTAGAATTTACGGAGTTTTGTTGATAAATGTATTCTAATTGCAGCAGAATGGCAATTCTTTCTAGCAAAGTATTGGTCTTAAAAGGCTTAGTCAAAAAATCATCACAACCTGCTGCCAGCATTCGTTCTCGATTACTATCAAAAGCATTTGCAGTAACTGCCATAATCGCAGGACTTGCTGTTCCCATAAGATCTTTAATCTGTTTGGTAGCTCGATGACCATCAATAATGGGCATTTCCACATCCATCAAAATCAAATCTGGTTGCCAAGTTTGGGCTACAGTAACTGCTTCTTGGCCGTTGTAAACTTCTTGGAGATCAAAACCGACAGAACTTAAAAGATCTTTGAGGAACAAACGATTCTCCCAACGATCCTCGGCAATTAAAATTTTTGGCGGTTCTTGATGGGGTTGCAGACAAAGAACTTGAAAATCATTTTTAGTAGCATCAGTTGCGGAAGGCTCAAAGTTCAGAACTTCTACCGGAAGTTGAAATTGAAAGCTTGTACCTCTATTGAGTTCACTCTGCACCGTAATTTCGCCTTGCAGCATTTGCACAAATCGCTGAGAGATCGCTAAGCCCAAGCCAGTGCCTTCCCCCGAATCTCGGCCAGATTTTGTTTGGACAAAGGGTTGAAATAACGAGCTTAACTCTTCTTGAGCAATGCCAATACCAGTATCTGTTACTTTAAACAGTAATAAGTACTCCGAATTAGCTTCTTGAGCACTAACTGTCAGTGTGACATTACCCTGATGAGTAAACTTCATGGCATTACCCAACAGATTAATTAGAATTTGTCTGAGTTTGGCTTCATCGATTCTGATTTCTTCAGGCAAGTTCTCTGCCAGTTCAAAGCTGAGTTCAATTTCTTTTGCTTCAGCTTGAGCACTTAACATGTGGTAGAGAGAATTGAGTAGATCTTTGAAATTACACTCAACTGAATTTAGGCTAATTTTGCCTGACTCAATTTTGGACATTGCGAGAATATCGCTAATGAGTGACAACAAATGCTCACCACTACTATTGATAATACTAAGGGTTTCTTTCTGCTCTGTGGTGGTATCTCTATCACAATACATCACTTGAGAAAATCCCAAAATAGCATTTAAAGGAGTCCTTAATTCGTGACTCATTTTAGCGAGGAACTCACTTTTGGTTTGGTTTGCCACCTCCGCTTTTTGCTTAGCCTGCTCTAGTTCACGCCTTTGTTGCTGTTCTTGTTCGAGAAGATTTGCTTGGGCGATCGCAATACCTACTTGGGCAGCCACTGCCTCTAACATCACAATCTCTTCTATCAGCCATTCGCGTTGGTGATCGCATTGCTGAATCACAATACAACCATTGGCCTTGTTTTGATAGGAAGTTCGTACTGCCAACATTGATTTGAGGTGGATTTGTCGACAAAGCACCCGGGAATTTTCCAATAGTGGATCTTGAAAAACATCAGCGGAAACAACAGCCTTATCCTGATTCAGCATGGCCTGTACATGAGGATTTTTTAGTACAGGAATTTTGATACCCATCAAAGAAGAGTTACCAGCTTCTAAATACTCTGCCACCAGAGGAATACTAGGTTGAGAAGATTCTAAATAGGTATGAATCGAGCAGCGACTCGCACAAAAAGCTTGTCCGATTTGGGTTGCTGCGGTACGGAAAATTGTCTCGCTATCAAGATTCTGACGAATCTCGTGAGTTATTCGATTCAGTAAGAGCTTTCTTTGAAGCTGTCGTTCCAAAGCTCTCTCCGTTTCTTTGCGTTGTCTGACTTCAGTTTGAAGTTGTTTATTCCGCGAATCTAGCTGAATCCTACGCGTAATCTCTCTTTCTAAAAGCTGAGCCTGGGCGATCGCTATACCAACAGAATCAGCCACAGACTCTAGTAGACTAATTTCATCTGGCGTCCAACTTCTATAGCGATCACATTGATGAAGAGCAATTCCGCCATTAATCACTCCTTGATAAGAAGTCCGGACCACTAACAAAGATTTAAGGGCAATTTTTTGATAATAAACTTGCTGAGGTTGGAACTGGGGCTTTTGAAAAATATCAACAAAAGAGATCGCACTTTCGCTAGTAAAAGTTTGTTCCAAATAAGGATGTTCAGTAAAAGAAAGACTAGACTCCAGTAGGCTGACATAGCCGGTCTCGCAGTATTCTGCGGTTACATTACCTTTACTTTGCTTGTCATAAGTAATTAAGTTACAACGATTAACCCCAAATACCTGAGCAATACTATTTACAGTACTTTGGAAAACATCCTCTACACGAAGATTAGAACGAATCTGCCGAGTAATTTGAGCTAGTAGGTTTACTCTTTGAAGTTGATGCTCTAAGACTTTTTGTGATTTTTGTCTCTGGATTTCTGCCGATGCCCTATTAGCAAATATCTTTAAAATTAGTTCATATTCAGCAATTTGATGGGTTTTAGGACTTTTCGATAGGATTGCTAAATATCCCAAAATCTTGCCTTGAAAATCAGAGATAGCAACTCCAAAAAAGTTATATCCAGGAAATGGCTTTAACCGGTTATTTTGTGGCAGTAGGGGATCCTGATCAAGCTGGTGACCAATTACCACTTCTGACTCCACTAACCTAACTAGGGGAGTCGCTGCCAAGGAAAAAGAAAGATCTGGATGAAACCTTTGTTCGCTCCACAAGGCTAATATCCTAGCCTCACCTTGCTCTTTATTTTCAGCAATTATGGCATAGTCAACATCTAAGATCTCTGCCAATGTTTGTACACAAGAAGGGAAGAAATCTTGACCTATTTGACTAGCGGTCTCCTCAATAATAAATCTCAGAGAATCATTACGTTTCTTCTGCTGGGTAATATCTTCGAAGGTTCCTAAAAGCCCGATAATTTTATCAGAACTATTATGCAAAGGAATTCTACTAGTTTTGAAATGAGTGATGTCTCCTTGAAAATTGAGTTGAGTTGCTTCAAGGTTAAGTAAAGGTTGATCCTTTTGTAGACATTTGCGATCGCTTTGATGAAAGTAACTAGCTGCTTCAGGTGACCAAGGTAGATCGTAATCAGTTTTCCCGATAATTTCTGCTGAAGTTTCTAATCCGACAGCTTTGGCAAAAGTTTGATTGCAGCCCATATACACTGAGTTGCGATTTTTCCAAAAAATCCCTTGGGGAACTCCATTAATAATGAGGTGTAAAAATTTTTTTGATTCCCCAAGCTTGTGTCTTAGTTCCTGAGTTTTGGCAGATTCGAGATGTAGCTGCCTCATAGCCTGTTTGTTATTTTTTTGGAGCTTTTGAATTCGCCTACCAAGCAGAATAGAGACTGCTATGACTAGCAGAGTCAGAACCGCTGATGCTGTTTGCCAGTAAACAATCAAATTAGTCACAGTGATTAATTAGACAATTAGACTGCCAAGATAGCACAGGATTTACTAATTATTTAGGTATTTTCCCGCTTGTCATTAATCAAATCTGTCGCTAGAGCAAACCACGATAGCGAATAAACAGGAGAATCACAGCCCAAGAACCCAAGGCTACTTTAATTGCAACTAAAATATTTAGCACAGGAATGATACCGCCACTAAATAAAGTACCTAAATCTCCACTAGGTAACTCCCAACCAATCAGGGTCACTGCCGCCAAAACAATAAAGACTAATACGGAAACTTTCTCCCAGGTTGCAGCTCGATACTTCTGGTAAATACTTTCCATCCATTCAGAAGATGAAGTAATCGCAATCAACCCAATCGCAGTGCCACCAGCAACTCCCGCAGCAAAACCGCCACCAGGGCTAAGATGTCCCCGAATAGCTAGTTCGATCGCAACAATAGCAGCAATTGTTGCCCCCAAACGAGCTAATACAATAGATGGACGATCACTAAACTGATAGACTGTTTCAGTAGGAGTCTCATCTGCCAACAAAAATTTAACTCCCAGAATAGCAATGGTGAATACGACTACCTCGAAAATCGTATCGTAGAGACGATTACGAAAGATAATTCCTGAAACAGCATTCGAGACACCAGCATCTTCAATTATGGAATCAACAATTGATAACTCGGAGATTTCCGACCAATCTGCAACAGGATTGGGGATGATTAACATCTTGATAAATAGTGCGATACCAGCCAGTACGTAAAGCCATTTCATAAATTCTGCAATTCTATTAGTAGTTAAATAATTAGTAGTTAGCTAACAAACTGCTTAGTGTTTGTTTTGAGAGTCAGATAGAGAGATGTAAGTGAGGGATGTTTCTGGAAAAGACAACTCCTGCTGCAAAATCTCAAATAAACGATGTATACGAATCCGAGTACTATAGGATTTTTCCTGAGTGGGCTCAGCCACATCGCCAGAATTTAAACGATCATCCTGTAACGAAGATTGAATTGGCTCTCTGGTAAAAGTCCCATGAAGTTCTTTACTGTCCAAGGCTTTATTTAAAGCTTGAAGATCAGGATATTCCAATAACTCCAGACGTAAATGATACTTACTAATGACTTTTTTGAGTTTGGTGATCAATTCTGATTGCAAATCATCCTGCTCTAGTTCACCAGACTCTAAGATACCCAAACGCATGACTAGGGAAGAACGTACCGCAATAATATACAGGGTTACCGCCAACATCGTCCCCACTAAAGCTTCAGTTAAAGCCACATCCGCAGCCCCTAAAACAGCATAAACTAAAGCTGCGATCGCACCCAAAATTGCTCTAATTACTAGAGCGTGATAGGGATTAGTTTGAGTCACTAGCATTAAAGATGCCAGAGGCAATAGTGCAACAATCACATAAATATAGTTTTCAATCACTTTATCTAGATCCTATAAATAAATATCCAGTCAGCTACCAATAGCTTTAGTAGTGCTCAACTTCTTTTATTTCTGAATCACTAGAGCAATAAGCAATCACATAACCTAGTACTGTATTCCAAATTGCCAGGGTGATAATTGCCAATAGTAGTAAAGGCCACTCACTAGGAATCTTCAACAATAATGCAACTATAATTAGCATCGAGCCTAAAGTATCAGACACAGAAAGAGTGTGTAACTTAAATAAAACCGATCTATTACCAATCAAGGGTAAAGTTCCCCAGAACCAAAAGATAATTCCGATCACCATAAGACCGTAGCTAAGAATATTCATCATATTTTCACCACAAATTATTAGCTATTATTTGCTCATCACTAAGCTTCATTTAAACGTTTGATCAAATGAGCCAGTAACATTAGCCCTGCCTCTCCAGCACTGAGAATAATGACGGCTACAACCCCAATTGACCAGTCATCTCGCATTACAGAAACTACCAGCATCATAATCGAAGTTTTGGTAGCAATACTGGCAAAAGCTAGCATCTTCTGCCAAATATCATCATCCCTCCAAGCCTCATAAATTGGTATTAGCAAGGCCACAATCATTGCAATTAAAATTGATTCCATATAAGCAGTTAGTAATTACTATTTATTAATTTAATTGGTAGATATCAGAAGTAATCAATCCTTAGATTGAATCTCAATTACTTTTTGAGACGTTTTATCTCATGTACTTCATACCACCCCTGCTCTTCATACTTGGTCACAATAGTTTTAGGAGTAAAAGTAATCAAAAATATATCCATAAAAATCAAACCGGGAGAGCGGGCATTACTAACTTTCTCTTTGATAAAACCTTCTTTATTATGAGGACACAGCATAATCTCAACTGCCTCAAAATATGCTTGAGGGATAGCCTTAATTATTTTAAATCCCATAGCCATCCACTCTTGGATATTCCCAAGGAATGGCGAATCGAAAGGTAAAACAAAAGCGATCGCAATTCCCAAAATAATATTCGGCAGACTAAAATCATTAGTCAATAAAAACCAAATTACCAATCTAAAAATTAGATTTAGGTAAGTTGTAACCCCAAAGCGAAATCTTCTCTTCTTGACCATAGCATCCAAAATAATAAAATTAGCATCAGACTCATCACCCCAATTAAGTGTTCAAAATTTTCACTTTGACGAGGTAATTTAACTTTAGACTTACGAAAAATTAGCCAGTAAGCTAACCATCCCAAGAAAATAGTGAGCAAAGGCTTAATAACATTCTTCAAGCTATAAGCCTCATAGTAAAAAACATTTGCGACAAATAATCCGCCCAAAAGAACAATCATTGCTAGCCAATAGCCCCAAGATGCAGAAGTTTTAATCTCACCCAATTCTGCTTTTTCTGGTTTAGGTAAACCCTGAGGTAAATGAGGCAGAAAAATAAACTTAGCGAAAGAGACTGCTGTCCCCAAGGCTGCGATATTCATCCCAATTACCTGCCAAGGTAAAAGATTTTTACTGGTTAAAACTTTGGCTCCGAAACCTGAAAGTAGAGGAAAACCAGAAATCGAAAAACTAGCAATGGCTAAAGCTAGCCAGACACTTGTATTCAAGGGCTGATGCTGTAACTCTTTAAATTTACGGCTAGGCAAAATTCCTGTAGTCAGAAATAAGGCCGACTTCACCAAACCATGAGTTAAAGCATAGAATCCCCCTACTGCTGGAGCAGCCAAGACAAAACCCAACTGAGATACAGTGTGGAAAGCTAACATTCTCTTAGTATCTTTCTCCCAAACTGCAAAACCAACTCCTAATAGTGCTGTTGCCACCCCAAAAAATCGGACTACAGGATCAATTTCTGGCATCAAAAGAGCAAAACGAACCAAGGGAAAAACCCCAGCCTTAACCACAACACCAGATAACATTGCAGAAACAGGCGATTCTGATTCTGAATGAGTTAGAGGTAACCAGAGGCCAGAGATAAAGATTCCCCCTTTAGCTAATAGTCCAAGAAAGATCAAAGCGATCGCTTCAGGAGGAGCATTAACTAAACCCTGATAATTAAAAGAAAAGTTAGCTTTATAAACTAAGATTGCTCCTACCAAATAGAAGAGCATAGCCGTATTACTAACAAAAAGGTAGCGCAAACCTACCCAAATTGAGCGATCTGATCGAGGATAAGTAATTAACAAAAACGAAGCAATACTAATTACCTCCAACGCAACATAGAGGCTAATCAAGTCGCTACAGACAAAAGTAGCGTTGACACTACCATGCAGAATTACCAATTGCGTGTAGAAAAAAGCTGATTTAGACTTTTGCCAACAAGATGAAATGACAGCAATAGTCACTAAAGCATTAGTGAGGATAAAAAAGGCACTCAGCTCGTCTACAATTAGAGTGATTCCAAAAGTATCGATTAACTCAAGCTTAGTTGTTGATTGTTGATAAAAAACTACACCAGCATAAATTAGAGATAAGGCACCAATTCCTAACGCTAAAAAGCGATTAGACTTTGGAAAGAGATAAATAATAAAACCAGCAATAAGAGGCGTTAATAGCCAAATAATTGTCATATTTATTCGATAACTATACGCTTAAAAGTAAAATCCTAGAAAGTACCCTAAAACCATTTTTCACTTTTAGATTCTCAATAAATTACCTATTTCCTTAAGATAGAGACAAGCTAGTCAAGATAAGTAATTAACAGATTGATGAGATAAATCTTGTTTACAAAAATACTTCAATCAATAATTTTTATTATTAAAACTGGATTCGATAATATCTGTCTCTAAGGTTGGATTATTTTTAGCCAACTTCATGACCCCCACCAGCATCAAAGCTTGAATCGAAAAGCCAATAACAATCGCAGTTAGAATTACTGCCTGAGGTACGGGATCAGCATAAACAACATTTTCTTTATTACCCACTATCGGAGTAAAAATACCACTACGCGAAGACACCAAGATGTAATAAGCAATGACACCAGTACTCATGATGTCCATCGCAATAATTTTCATCACAAGGTTTCTTTTCCAGATAATTCCTAAAAACCCACAGATCACAGTGAAACAAACACAAGCCTCTAGCATTTAATCCTCCATTTTAGACTTAGTCTTTGCCAACTAAATAACATTACTCACTAGAAATATTAATGGGAGTAACAAAAAAGCACGTAGCAATATTCTAGGAGTCATCTGAATATCTTGAGTTTCAGTTTCAATTGGCTCCGAGCTACTGACCAACAATCTGAATAAAGAGGGCTTTGGCAGGACAATCACAATACTAGATACATAAAAAATAAACCAAAGCCAGATTAGAGTGTGATTAAAAATAGTCGAATAATTCATTGCTACGTATAAAAGCTTATTTTAGAGATTGGGATAAAGGAAACCTTATCCCTAAGGCAAACTAACTATCAACAGCTAAATCAGAGCCGGTAGTAGATTTTTCTTGAAAAGCAATACGCAATAAAGGAGGAGCAATAAAAGTAGTCAAAATCACCATAATAATGATTGCTGCTTGCAAAGGCTTATCTAATACCCCACTAGCAGCGCCAATTCCAGCAAAAACTAGTCCTACCTCTCCACGGGGAATCATTCCTACCCCAATTGCCAGACGATTAACTTTTTCTTTACCAACAACGACCCAACCAGTAACTAATTTACCTATGATTGCAACGATAATTAGAAAAGCAGCAATTACTAACCCTTGACGATTATCAGCATTGCCAGGGTTAAGAACACTTAAATCTACCTTTGCCCCAACTGATACAAAGAAAATGGGAACCAAGATATCAGCGATCGGAATAATCTGTTGATCCAACTCTTTGCGCTTATCGGTTTCATCGAGAACCAATCCCGCAGCAAAAGCACCCAGAATTGCCTCTAAATGAATCACATTGGCAAGAAACGCCATTATAAGTGCAAAAACTAAAGCTGGAATAACTAATTTACCTCTTGTTTGAAGTCTTTCTGCGATCGCTATGAAACTTTTATTGAAGAACTTACCAAAAAAGATTGAACCCAAGAGAAAAGTCGTCGCGCTAATAATCAAATAGAGCAAATTTGTTGTGTCTACTTCACCAGTCTTCGCCAAAGATGCTACAACTGCCAAGACAATAATCCCTAAGACATCGTCAATTACCGCAGCACCAACAATTATCTGACCTTCTGTCGATTTTAGTTGCCCTAACTCAGACAAAACTTTGGAGGTTATACCAATACTAGTGGCAGTCAAAGCAGCTCCAGCAAATACAGCCGGAATTGTCGACATTCCGAAAATAGCCATTAATCCTATAGTACCAGCCACAAAAGGAACAACTACACCCACTACAGCGACAATAGCAGCTGTTGCCCCAACTTTTTGTAGTTCTCGCAAATCCGACTCTAGGCCAATTTCAAATAATAAGACGATAACGCCTAGCTCAGCCAAGACAGAAACAACTTCGCCAGAAGAAGCAAATATCTCACTAGCATTGGCAGGGTCTAAGCCAGCTACTTGCTGCAAAATAGTAATCACAACAGAGTCTGTAGCCACTGCACCAGTTTCTGGAAATACTAGAAGATGCAAAGCAGACACACCAACCAATAAACCTGCAACTAATTCTCCCAACACAGGAGGCAGGTCAACTAACTTAGAGAGTTCACCTCCAAGCTTACTGGCTAAATAGATAAAGATTAAAGTTAATAATACTCCAGCTAAAACCATCGGAGCAGCCTCTTGACTAGGCTCGGTAGCTAATAGCCAAGGCGAAACAAAAATGCTGTTCAAGTAATGATTCGAGACTAAAGATAGATTAATCATGATTAATTCTCAATGCGTTTAGTCAAACAACAACAGACTTATTTTTATTTTCTATTCATTGACCGAGCCAAGGGCAACATTACCGCTATCCTATTGCTCGGCCAAACTAAAACTAATCAGAAATTAGCCTAAACGTGGTGAATCAACTGCATCTGTTGTATCGGTATGAATCTCATCCGTATGAATATTTTCAGTATCCATACTTACTGTTGCGTCATACACATAGTCCACCGCATTCTGTAGAGCCACAGTGCGATCGCCAATTAAATTGCTCTCAGGGACATTATTCATAACCCCTAACTTCCGCAACCTTTTCTCAGCTTGGCCTTGCAGACCAACTAAGAATACTTCACGACCATTATCTACTGCCTCTTCAATAGCATTTTCAATTGCTAAACCAGAGGTAACCCCCAAAATTGGCACTTCAGAGAGGTCAAAAACCAAAGCCTTATAATCGTTAATAAGATTATGTTCGCGAGAAATTGCTTTAGCTACACCAAAGATCATTGGGCCACTTAAATAAAATAGAAGAACTTTACCATTAGCTTTCTCTAGTAACAGCTTCTCTTCTGGGCTGAGTTCGATCTCTTCATCATCGTAGGTAACAGCTTTTACTTTATCTGCACGATGATTAGACAAGCGTTCGATAGTAAGGATATTCGCAACAAATACACCTACACCAACAGCCACAATCAAGTCTACAAAGACAGTCAGAGCGATTACACCGTACATGATAACGGCTGTTTTGGGGGAAATTTTATGAGCTCGTTTCAGGAAACCCCAATCAACAATATCAATCCCTACCTTTAGTGCAATCCCAGCTAAAACGGCAAGAGGAACACCTTCTAGATACTGACTTAATCCTAGGACAACTACTAAAAGAACAAAAGCTCTACTCAAACCAGATAAAGCCGTTCTTCCACCAGACTGGATATTAACTACGGTGCCCATAGTTGCACCTGCACCAGCAATACCACCGAACAACCCAGAAATTAAGTTACCAATACCTTGCCCAATTAATTCTTTATTAGATTTATGCTCAGTACGGGTCAAACTATCTGCAACTACTGAAGTTAAAAGAGCATCAATACAACCCAACATACCTAGAACCAAACCATCTACGACCATAACACGTAGTTGATCAGGACTAAAACTGGGTCTTTGAATGCTTGGTAAGCTGACCTCTATAGCACCAATAGTTCTAATACCATCATTACTTAAGAAAAAGACAGCAACCAAAGTACCGACAATTAGAGCTAATAACTGAGGAGGAAAGAACTTCTTCAGCTTGGAAGGATAGAACAGTAGAATTCCTACAGTCAAAATTGCCAAAAATGTTTCTAGGGGTTGGATGCCACTAATCAATTCTGGTAGATTACCAAGAGTACCAAGTACCCCTCCCTTGGGGCTCTGTTGTCCTAAAAAAGGAGCAATTTGCAAGACAATAAGAATTACGCCAATCCCTGACATAAAGCCCGAAATAACGGTGTAGGGCATTAAGGTGACGTACTTACCCAATTTAAAGTAGCCAAAAAGGATCTGGAAAACACCTGCCAGCATTACTACGGTAAATGCCATTGCCAGACCATTCTCTGGATCAGCAGCAGTTAAAGAAGCAATAACACTAGTCATAACTACGGTCATTGGTCCCGTAGGTTCTGAAATCAAAGTTGGAGTTCCACCGAATAAAGCAGCGAAAAAACCAATTAAAATTGCCGACCATAATCCGGCCGAGGCTCCACCAGGAAGATCCCCAAAAGCAGTAATCCCAAATGTTAGAGCCATTGGTAAGGCGATAACAGCAGCAGTAAGCCCGCCAAATATATCACCCTTGATATTTCGAAAATGTATTTTGTTAGTGATTGCCATTATTTTGGATGATTGTGAGTAAGCTACACCGTAGGATTGGTAATGAATCTTTGCTTGCTATCTTCCCCTAAATTTTTAAACCAGACTTTTTAAAGTTTTCTCTAGTAAAAGACAGAATATTAAAGTGCGATCGCAATTCCCTACTTAATCTTCGATTACAAGGCTTTAACAAGCATCATCTAGCTGTAGTTTTTGCTTGAAGCACGATCTAATTCTTCTTAAAGAATGGAAAATATAAAGATTCCCTGTGATGTCGATTTGTTTATTTCAATCTTTAGATAAGTGACTATAGTAATTATTCTATAGTAGAACCCTAAAAAAAGACAAGCTCAGTAGATTCAAGGTTGTTGATTTTATAAATAGTTTTTCTTTATATCTGGGTCTGTCGTCAATTAAGCCAAATGACAGAAGCAGCCAGGTAAATAGCACCAAG
>CAZSEZ010000061.1:0-18090 GCA_964606015.1 uncultured bacterium | reverse complement strand
GGATCGAAGTTAACTGTTTACATAACGGTTAAATAAATCAGAAAACGCCTCCCGATCCGGGAGGCGTTTTTTATTGTCTGCTTTTAAAGTCATAAATGTTAACCTTAATGTCCAAAAAAAATATTTAATTTACCCTGCAATATTGATAGGAAATTCTAAAATTCTAGACAAAACGATCATCTGATTATTGGACAAGTGAGTGTTAAGAATATTTAGCAAGCACAGAAAAAGATACTCTCTTTCCAAAGTAATTAGTAGTTAATTGATTTAGATAAAACAGAAATTTAAATATTATGAGCGATCGCAAACAAGAAGGCTACGCTGTTCGTCTAGAAGCAGCAGAACTCGCTAGAAGTCGTAATCATCCAGATCATAAAGCTAATGGAGAGGAACAAAAGTATGCTGGGGATAAGTATTTTATGTCCTTTACCAAAGGACTTCCACATAATCCCGATACAGGATTACTGGAAGATCCCAATGATTTTGTGGAATATCGTCGTGCGATCGATGAGGGTTTTATAGATCCTTTTACTGATAGAGTTCGTCATGGAGCCAAGTTTGAAGTTACCTCTAGAGGAGTAACTCCAGTAGCAGAAAATTGTGTACCTGATAATTTTCGTCAATGGGAGGCTCCTACCGCGGGTGTTGCTTTCGATCTGCAAGGCCCAGATGCTCAAGCTGTAACAATGGCTTCTGCACCACCATTAGTTGCTAAGGATGGTCAGGTTAATCCAGAGCTGGTTTTGGAAATGGCGGAAGTCTATGAACTAGCTGTTTTACGTGATGTACCTTTAAATGCTTTTGAAGGAAATTCAAATAATGCCGATGTTAAGGCTTCAATTGGGCGTCTTAATGAGTTGCCTTATCTTAGTAATCAAGTAGGAAGACCTCGGAAAGTAGACTCTTGTGGGAAATTAGATCTGCAAACAGTATTTCGTGGTTCGTCTCCTGGTGTAGATGTTGGGCCTTATCTTTCTCAATTTATGCTGATTGGCAATACCGATCTTAATGGAGGAGGTAGTGTTGCAGAAGGCAAAATTACTTATGGTGTAATCGAAATCGATCAGAGAGTACCTGTAGCTGAACCATGCAAAGACTTTATGACGGATCTGTCTACTTATGTTCAAGTTCAGCGTGGTCTACAACCAAATAAGTATGTCGTTAAAGAAAAACAGACTTACGTTTTAGCAGATGGTGAAGAGGCAGTGCCTCCCCACAGGCCAGCCAAGAGATTTATTTCTACTCCTCGTGATTTAGCAACCTACGTTCACTTTGACGCTCTTTATGAAGCATATCTGAATGCTTGCATTATCTTGCTGGGTATGGGAACTCCTTTTGATCCAGGTTTCGATCATCTATCTGGTGGTGGTGTCGCATCAGGAAGTGCTGCAACTCGTCGAAATGCTGGTGGTTTTGCACTTTATGGAGGACCTCACATCCTAAATTTGGTGACAGAAGTTTCTACTAGAGCTTTAAAAGCAGTTCGTTTTCAAAAGTTTAACAATCATATTCGCTTACGTCCTGAAGCATTAGCAGCTAGAGTTGAGCTTTTGAGAGACCCAGGAGGAAAAAGTATTCCTCCTGCTCTTCTCAAGGATGTTAAACCTTTTATGGAAGCTCTAGAATTCAATACTTTTAATGGTGCTAGTACTCTTTCCAAGAATGCTGAATTAACAGGCAGAAATAATTCTCCTGATAAAGGAAAAACTCCTGGCGAACAGAACTATTTTTTACCAATGGCTTTTGCCGAAGGCTCGCCGATGCATCCAGCCTATGGTGCTGGCCACGCTACTGTTGCAGGGGCCTGTGTAACTATTCTTAAGGCATTTTTTGATACGAGTGCTGTTTTGGTTGGTGAGTTTAATCCTGATAATCCCAAAGATCCTGAAAACGTGCCAAAAGCCCAGTTCAAAAGCTTTGCTCCTGGTGATCAGGCAATAGCTTTTCGCGCTCCCGATCTGTCAGTAAGTAATAATCAATCCTGTGAAAATCTGGTTCCTTATACTCCTAATGAGTTCTTAACCTTGGAAGGTGAGTTAAATAAGTTAGCTGCAAATATCTCTATCGGACGTAATATGGCTGGAGTGCATTATTTTAGTGACTACTACGATAGTCTGCGCATGGGTGAGAAAATTGCTATTGGCATTCTTGAAGAGCAAGCTTTAACTTATTCAACAGATCCTTTTGTCCTTTCCTTACCTACATTTGATGGTGAAGTAATCAGGATTGGTCGTCGATAAGTATGAATAATTCTCCACGTCGTAGAGTGAGAGTTCAGCCCCCTTTACGGGGGCGTTTAGCTGCTATTGCCTCTCCCCAACAAAAACGCCGATACTCTAAGCCACTTATTCGTCAGGGCCCATTGGTTTCTAAGAGTTATTCTAAAATTCCTAAGAGTTACTCTAAGACTCCTAAGAATTATCCTAAAAACAGTAGTTTTTCTCCGTCTTGTCCAAAGCCAGAGAATAATAAGGAAAATCCAGCTCAACTGAATAATTTTTCTCCAGACAGCTTTAATCAGAGCCTAATCAGCTGGATACTAATTTTCTTGTTTTTACTTGCGATCGCTAACTTGATTTGATGACAAACGTCAGATCATTTGCTGAGGCTTAGCTTTGTATGAGTGATTATTTAAAAGGTACTTTTTTGTGAGTAGCCTAGTTAAAAATTGCTTGTTCTACTTCTGCGATCGCTTTTTCTAAATCTTGGTTGACAATCTGAATTGGAAATTCGTTACTAGCTGCTATTTCTATTTTTGCTCGGGCTAATCTTTTAGCGATCGCTTCATCTGAGTCTTTTCCCCGTTCGCGGAGCCTGGCTTCTAACTCTTCCAAGGATGGGGGCAAAACGAAAATTTTTCTAGCGTTGGGGAAAATATTAGTGACTGCTCTTGCGCCTAGTAATTCGATTTCGAGTAAAACAAACTCCCCTTGATCCAATAGTTCTTGGACTTTGGTTTTGGGGGTTCCATAATAATTACCTGCATATTCTGCCCATTCCAAAAATTCCCCTTCGGCAATGGCAGATTTAAACTGTTCTTTGGTTGTAAAGTAATAATCTTGTCCCTCTACTTCTCCAGGGCGAGGTTGCCTTGTAGTGCTGGAAATTGAAAGAGAGAGTTCTGGATTGCGTTGTAGTAAGGAGCGGACAATAGTACCTTTTCCTACTCCGCTAGGACCTGTGATGACGATTAATTTGCCTGCTGACATTAAGGATGTGAGTCTTATCTTAGTTTGAGTTACCCTCTTTGTTTACCACAAAACGATGAGCAACGGTTTCTGGCTGAATCGCCGATAAGACAATGTGAGAAGAATCGGTAATGATTACTGCTCTCGTTCGTCTACCGTAGGTAGCATCTACCAGTTGATCCCGTTCTCTAGCATCCGCAATTAATCTTTTAATTGGTGCTGATTCGGGGCTAACAATTGCGATAATTCGATTAGCAGAAACAATGTTTCCGAAACCGATATTAATTAGCTGAATATCCATATATTTTGTAATGTTGTTAAATAAAGAGAGAATATTTAGGAGAAATACAGTCTAATGTTATAGTCAAAAATCTTGTATTACAAGCTAAATAGTCATGAAAAACTAATTTTTTGGGAAATTTTAGCTTTTTATTGTCTTTTTCTCGTACTTCTTTTATCTAGACTCTTTCTTCCAGCTTTAATGTCTTATTGGAAGTTGTATTTTTTTCAAAAACTCAAGCTAATCTGACTTTATGCAACCTTTCGATTACACTACTTTAGTTGCCGTACGCCAGGACATTGCTCAAGATTGGTTACCTTCTCGCGTAGAACAGGTTTATCAACGAGATCGTCATACTATCTATTTATCTTTAAGAACAATCCAGAAAAGAGGTTGGTTAACTATTTGCTGGCATCCTGAAGCAGCTAGAGTTTGTATTGCAGAAGCCCCACCCAAGAAACCCGATACTTTTACTTTCAGCGATCAGCTTCGACATCAGTTCAAAGGTTTGGCTCTCAAAGCAATTGAAGTGATTGCTCCTTGGGAGAGAGTTTTAGATTTTCAGTTTGCCAAACGCCCTGAAGACGAAGTGCTCTACCATCTCTATGTGGAGATCATGGGTAAGTACAGTAATGTGATTTTGACTGATGCTAAGACGCAAATTATCGCTCCTGCTAAGCAGATAGATAGCAAACAATCCAGCGTTCGTGCAGTTCTGACTGGAAAACCCTATGAACCGCCCCCACCACTAACTGGAACTTTACCCAAGCTCGAAGAGAACCAAGACAATTGGCAAGACCGAGTTAGTCTGATTCCTGGTAGGCTGCAACGTCAGTTAATGAGTGCTTATCGGGGGATTAGCCCGAGAATAGCTCAAGAAATCATTACTAAAGCTCAACTAACTCCGCAACAGCTTACGGATACTTTGGTGCAATCTGACTGGGATCAGCTTTATCTGTCTTGGCAGCAGTGGTTGAGAATGCAAACTAAGGAAGAGTTTTATCCTGGAAAAACTCCTAATGGCTACACGATATTAGGCTTTGTAGAAAACCATCCTGTCGCAGATCTTCAGCAGTTAATTGATCGCTACTACACCAATAATCTTAATCAGCAACAGTTCAAACAACTTCACCATCAGCTCCAACAGAAGCTCAATGGCATCGTTAAGAAAGTAGACCGTAAGGCTCAAGTATTTCGCGATCGCCTAGCCGAATCTACCGAGGCCGAACTTTATCGTCAACAGGCAGATTTATTGATGGCGCATCTACACTTGATTAAGCCAGGAATGTCAGAGATCGAGCTAGCAGACTTTACTACCGGCGAACCCACGACGATTAAGCTAAATCCTGAGAAAAATGCAGTCCAGAATGCTCAGTTCTATTACAAAAACCATCAAAAACTAAAGCGTGCCAAAGATGCTGTTATTCCTATGCTTGAAGAGGTAGAAAGTGAACTGAGCTATCTACGACAAGTACAAACTGCTGTTATCCAGCTGGATTACTTAAATCCTCAAGATCTAGAAACTCTGAGCGAAATCAAAGAAGAATTAATCGAACAGGGTTACATAAGAAGTGACAGACCCCCTGGTAAACCCCAAGATGATTCCCAGCCTCATAGCTTTACGACTCCCTCAGGACAGCAACTATTGGTTGGCCGAAATAATCGTCAGAATGATCGTCTGACTTTTCGGACAGCTAACGATTATGACCTGTGGTTACATACTCAAGAAATCCCTGGCAGTCATGTTTTATTACGCCTTGAACCAGGTGAAGTTCCCCAAGAAAGCGATCTGCAATTTGCTGCTGATGTGGCTGCTTACTATTCTCAAGCTAGAGAAAGTGATTTGGTTCCTGTCATCTACACTAAGCCTAAGCACGTCTATAAACCCAAAGGAGCAAAGCCAGGGATGGCTATCTATAAACAGGAAACTGTTATTTGGGGTAAGCCAGGAATATTGCGAAATTAAACCTTATTTACTGTAAATCTTATGGTGCGTACCGTTGTCACCAGTTTAGATTGTGAGGTTAATCCAAGAGAGTTTGAATTGGTCTTGACCCCGACAAAACCAATTGCTCGTTCTCTTAAGGTTGCTCCTCATACTGTAGAGAGTGTTGCTGAGACTATAGTTAAGCAGCAAGGCATGAGAATTGCTACAGTCCTGGATAGTAGGCGTTTGCTGCAAAAAGCGATCGCAGAAGTTCTAGCAGTTAAAGATCTAGTAGGAATTACAGCTCTTTGGACTCCTGTCGTACAAGAATTTTTGGCAAATGGTTGTAACTTAGCAGAGTTAAGCCAGTATTCTATTTCTAAAGTGGCGAATATTGCTCAGGTTGCTCTGACTTATCAACAGGAATTAAGAAAACGCAATTGCTTAGATCGGAGTGAATTGTTTTGGTTGGCTGCCAAGCACATCAAACAGAAAAAACGTTGCTTGCTATATGGTTACTTTTTACCAGATCAAAGCTTGGCAACTTTTATCAATGCTTTAACAGAGAATGATAGCTGTTGGGTCTTGCCTACTGAGAACTCAGCAATTTTTAGTCAAAGTCAAAGTATTACAGAATGGCTAGAACAACATAATTGGCAGAATATTAGCTCATTACATCATTCACACAAATCCTCATCTCTCAAACAGTCTCCCTGTCCTCTTGCCCCTAGTCTTTATTCCTATGCTAATCTCGAAGCAGAAGTTAGGAGTGTGCTTGCCCAAGTCAAAGCCTTGCTTCAACAGGGAACTCAAGCCAACGAAATAGTTTTAGTCACTCAAGACGAGTCACTTTACGGTAGTACTTTACTAGATGTGGCTTGGGAATACGATGTGCCGATTCGGGCTTTTTATGAGATTCCTTTGGTCAATAACAGGTTCGGCGCATGGTTGGAGCTGCTTCTAACGATTTTGCAAGACTTGAATGGTAATCACAAGTTGGATTTTGACTCTGTTACCAAATTATTAGCGCATCCTCTGGTAGCAAAGTTAAATTCAGAAAACTGGCAATCAATTAGAACCCAATATCCCCAAAATATTCAGGAGTGGCAAAGTTTAGGCATCGATCTGAGTCAGTTGGAATTGCCTCTTGAGTCAAAAAGCGATCGCTGGTTAGAAATTATTCAACAGTTAATCAGTGATTTTGAGGTTTCCACAAGAGTCAAACCCTGGGCTAAAGAAGTCGTTGCCTATTATAAGTTTCAGGATGCTTTACAAGAACTGTGTTTGGTAAATCCTCGTATCTATAGCCAAACAGAAATTATTCAAGAACTTTCTGAGCTAGTTGCTAGCTTACACGTTCCGATCCAGCCAGGTAGAGGGGGAGTAGAATTACATTCCCCAATATCTTTATTTGGTAGTCAGTATCAATATGTCTTTTTGTTGGGGATGGCAGAAAATATCTTTCCCCAAGCTATTAGTGATGATTTGGTTTTGGGTTATTGCGATCGCAAGCAATTGGCGCGAGAGGGGATTTCTTGCAAAACTATTTCGCATCTTTCTGAGCAATCGGAACTTAGTTTTTATTTTCTGCAACGTATTGCAACTAAACAACTGATTTTTTCCTATCCCAAACTGATTGAGCAGAAACCAATTTTGCCCAGTCCTTATCTAAATGATTGTCAAGCAATTGCTTTCTCTGATAATTATTTAGCTTCTTCTGAAGAACTGAGTAAAGCTTATCTGCAACAACCAGAACAAATCTCCGCTCTAATCGAATCAGATCTAGTTACCCAGAAACATTTACTATCTCTACAAAATAAACTTGTAGTGGAGCAAAACAGGATTGCTCAAGTACAAGACGAATATAACGGTGCTGTAAAAATCTCTTTAGATAGCGATCGCTTTACCTTTAGTGCTTCTCAATTAACTCAAATCGGTCAATGTCCTTTTAAGTGGTTTTCAGCTCGCTTGCTCAAACTCAAAGAACAAGCAGAAACTAAACTAACCTTAGAAAATAATATTAGAGGAAGCCTTTATCACAAGTGTTTAGAAATCTGTCTCGAACAAATCAAAACCCCCCAAGATTTAGCTAACTTTGATCGCCAAAAGTTATTACAAGCCTTTGTCACCGCCGAACAAGAACTAGAAGTGAACAATGTTCAGGCCTGGGAGCAACAAAAACAAGAACTGCTTTATTTACTCAATCTCAACTTAAACGCCAACGAATTTTTACCCGCAGATTGCGAAGTCATCGAGCGCGAAATCCGTTTTGATACGCAATGGCATGGTCTACAAGTAACAGGCACCATCGACAGAATTGATCGTACTAAAGAAGGCATCAAAGTAATCGACTACAAAACCAGCAAAAACCCACCGCTCGGTATCAAAGATGAATCTGGCAAAGCAGCGATCGACTTGCAAATCCCTCTCTACACCGATGCAACCCGCCAAGAATACCCCGAAGAACCAGTATCAGCAATTTACTATTCTCTCAGTAGTGCCAAACCCATCCGCAAGAGCAAGGGTAAAAGCGATCCTGAAACTCTGGCTAAATTTGCCCAACAGGTAAAACAGCACCTAGCGGAAGGCAGTTATCCTATCGAACCAGACATTCAGTACAAAGCCTGTGATTATTGTCAGTTTGATCTGGTCTGTCGCGTTAAGCGATCCAGATAGTCAGACTAATACTCTTACTCGTCTTGAGGATAGACTGCATAGTATTCCGCCATTTCTTTTTCGGAAACTAGTGGCTTGAGTGCTTCTAGGCGGGAACGCATCAAAAGCTGGGCAATTTTGCCAATTTGACCATCGGTGAGATCGGTTTGGGCTAGCTCGTCTAAGAGTTGATGATAAGTTGTATCTATCTGATGATAAAACTTGAAGCGAACTTCTTGAGGTTGAGATTTGGTCATGGATTTTGTCTGTCTCTGCTCCTTATATTTTTATAGATGAAGTCAGTTTTGAAATTGAAGAAATATTTCAGCTATTTTTAACTTAGGTGTTTCTCTCGCGACTTATGAATATCCGAGTAGCGACAAATCGCGATCGCAATAGTATTACCCATATCTATCATTCTGCCTTTCCCGAAGCAGAACGAGACCTGGTTGCTCAGTTAGCAGTCAATTTGTTAGCAGAAGCAGCTACTCCTCCCATAATTTCTTTGGTGGCAGAAATCGAGAGTAGAGTTGTAGGCCATGTGGCCTATAGTCCAGTGTTTATTGAAAATGATCAACACTGGCAAGGTTATATCCTGGCACCGTTGGCAGTAGGATCTGAGTATCAAAAGCGTGGTATTGGTTCTCAGTTAGTAAATTATGTCATACAAGAATTGTTGCAAATTGGTGTAGATATTCTTTTAGTCTATGGCGATCCTAACTACTATAGTCGGTTTGGTTTTAGCGCAGATCTAGCAGAAGGTTATATTCCCCCCTATGAACTGGAGTATCCTTTTGGCTGGCAAGCTATTAAGTTGGGAGAGTCTCAAATAGTAAATGTGCCTGTAGAAATAACCTGTGTTGATGCTCTATGTAATTCTCGATTATGGTGAGATTAGCTAGGTTTTTCGGTTATTCAGGCTCAATTTGGATTGAGATTAAGATACTATTTTTTGCTTAAGATGACCTGCCAAATCACCTTTCAAGATCGTGAAGTTCAATTGAATAACTGCAATTTTTCCAATCTGATTTTTTTTGTTTTGTCTGTTGCTCAGTCCTCTGCTCAGTCTTCTTGTTCAAAAATAGAAATATCCTATGTCGAACGTCTACAAGAAATGTTTGACAATGAATTTTGGCCAGGTCGTGGAATTGAAATAGAAACAGATTTCCCCAATCTTGAAGAACAAAAGTTTTGGTGCAGAATGTTTTTTGATACTGCTCGTGCCATTGTTCATGGCGAATTAAAAGATACCAAATATAAGTACTGGCAAGCTTCAACAATCTATTTAGCCTATGCAACTGGAAGGCTATTTGAGTATGCGGTACAGACTGTAGAACCAAAGTGGCTTGCGGACACACTTGATCGCATTGAATTTCGCCGTCTAATGAATAAGGGTAAAAGACAATAACAACAAGTAAGGGTTAATTATCGGGTGTTAAAGAACTTTGGGTAGTGGGATGAGACGATGTTCTCAATTGTTTTAGAGTTAAAACTGTTTTTGGGGTAAGTTAACCTGGCGAGAGAAATCTAGCACAATAAATTATAAAAGCAAGCACCCAGATTAAACCATATAAATAAGCTGTTTTCTTTTTAACCTGATTGGATTTATTCTGGATTAATGCCAAGTTAATCGCTAAGCCAACAGGTGCCAACCAAAAAACAATAGAAGTAAAGATTATTAACCAGTTGTTAGTAAGTGCTAAGGTCACGATCTATCCTTTGAACTTTTACTTGTATGATAGCTAGAGAGTAACTAAGATAATCTTAATTAATGTCGCAAAATCAAGAAAATCTAGACAGTCATTTGCCTGCTAAAAGTCAATATCAAGTTACAAAGCCAGGAGAAAGACTTGATAAATGGCTTTCTGGACAAATGGCAGATATGTCTCGTTCTTGGTTACAAAAATTAATTGAGTCGGGAAGAGTCGAGCTAAATAGTCAAGTTTGTACTAACAAGAAAAACAAACTCAAAATAGGTGATATCGTTAGCGTAACAATTCCTGAACCAGAAAAATTAGATCTACAAGCGGAAAATATCCCTCTAGAAATTCTCTATGAAGACGAACATCTAGTTATTGTTAATAAACCAGTAGGGATGGTAGTACACCCTGCTCCAGGACATTATAATGGAACGCTAGTAAATGCCTTGTTGTATCACTGTCAAAATCTCTCAGGTATTGGTGGTGTAGAGAGGCCCGGTATTGTCCACCGCCTGGATAAGGACACTACGGGAGCTATGGTTGTGGCCAAAAATGACCGTGCTCATCAGCATCTTCAAGCCCAAATCAAAGCCAAAACTGCTCGTCGCGAATACTGGGCAGTCATCAATGGTTCTCCACGTACCGATCAAGGAAAGATCGATCAACCAATTGGTCGGCATCGTAAGGATCGTCAGAAAATGGCGATCACTCCAGTGGAACGAGGTGGTAGGGATGCTGTTACTCACTGGGAGGTTATCGAGAGGTTGAGTAATCATACTTTGATGCGATTTTTGCTGGAAACGGGGCGTACTCATCAAATTCGAGTTCACAGCACTTTTCTAGGTTACTCGATAGTTGGCGATCGCACTTATGGTTCTGGGGGATCTCTCAAAGTCAATCTCACAGGACAAGCTCTTCATGCCTATAAACTAACTTTGCAGCACCCAGTTACGGAGTCTTTGATTGAAGCGATCGCTCCTTTACCAGAAGAATTTACTAAACTATTGCGGATTTTAAGAAACCGCTAAATTTTAGGTAAAGCGATTATTTCATAACTATGAACTTTATTTGCATAAAAAATCATTGTCGTAAACCTTTATTCATAGAATCGAAAGATATGATTATTTTCCTGCTTTAGGTAAAAAATTTGAGGCGATGATCAATAGATCTCCTAACTATGAAGTCCCAGAATGGATAGCTAATAATTGACTGTTAATTTGGAATCGCTAAAAAATAATAATTGACTTGGTATTTCTACTGATATTTAGTACTATCTAGCTTTTAACAAATTAGACACAATCAGTAACTCCAGAAGGGTTACTGGCGATATTAGGCAAGTTGCTTAGCTCAATATTTATTTCTATAAAATGAGCTATTTTCTTAAAAAAAAACTAAATTGGCAAAAAAAACTTTGATGATATAGATATTTAACGGTATATTTTTTATAATAACCACTGATAGATAATTAATGAACTATCTATCAAAGCAAAATAAATTCAACAATTGAGCAAGAATGAGCGAAACAACTACCGTCGCTTTAACGGGAAAAGCGTTGCTTCAAAAAGTAAAAGAGCTATCTCATTTACCTAGAAGAGAAACAGCGAAACGTTGCGGATATTTTACTACTACAAAGGACAATCAAACCCGGGTAAATTTAACGGACTTTTATGATGCAGTCCTTGCTGCTAAAGGAGTCCCTCTAGATCCAGAAGGTGCAAAAGATGGTCGTGGTCGCGAGCCTACCTATCGTGTGAGCGTTCACAAAAATGGTCAAATTGTCATTGGTTCTACCTATACCCAAGCAATGGGATTGAAAGAAGGTGATAAGTTTGAAATCAAACTAGGCTATAAACATATCCATCTCAAACAACTTGATGGAGAGGATGCTGGTCAAGAATAAAATTGCTCGATAATGAGCGATATGAGAGTACGAAAAATCACCTTTGGTAGCAGGGGTGATTTGTTTTATTTATACAGATCAAGTTTTCCCCTGTTTTCTGGGCAAAAATAGTTTTCTCTTATCTGTCTTAATTGCAGTTCACTTTTGTAGTAGTATTTCTTGAAGCTGTGGATTCGTTTCAATTCTGTCAGATGCTCTCTTCTAGGAATAAATTTATCTAGACAGGATTTTCTAGTTTTTTCAGCCGCTTATAACCGACTGCATCGGATTAAAAAAGATATGATTGTTTCTGCTAAAAATTAAATGTTTAATTATTCCTGGATATTTTGTTACTGAACAGGGAGTTCTAAGGGGATTGCACCTATAGTACTAGTGCGAAAATCTCGAAGTAATTGACGAGCTACCCTTTCTTTATCACCTTTATAAGATTGCTCTGCCAAATCGTAAATATAAGCCTCTCCTGTAAGCTTTTCAGGAGAGAGTGCATAGCGTTTATCCAAAACGTCACTGAAACCAAGATTGCTCAAGATATCTACCATTGCTGCAGCAATAATTTGGTTGTCGTAAGCAGCTTCGCCAATATCTTCGCAAATTGCCAACTTGATTGCATTATCCTGATTTTCTAGTCGCCAAGGAATGACTCCCGGTGCATCTAGAAGCTCTATTTCAGGAGAAATTCTTACCCAACGGAGTTGCCTAGTAACCCCTGCTCTGCGCTCACTGACGACAACTTTTTTGCCCACCAAACGATTGATCAAAGCTGATTTGCCGACATTGGGGAATCCGATTACCACTGCTCTAACAGGACGAGGACGCATACCTCTACTTTTGCGGCGATGGTTCATTGCTGCTCCTGCTTTTTGGGCTGCAATTTTGACTGCTTTGACCCCTTTGCCTTGTTTGGCATTAGTGAAGTAAGGGGTTTGGGCCTGCTCTTTGAACCAACTGCGCCATTCTTGTTGTAAGTCTTGAGGAATCATGTCCATGCGGTTGAGGACAATGACTTTCGGTTTGTCCCCAATCCAAGCTTCTAACTGAGGGTGATTAGAGGCGATGGGAATTCTGGCATCTCTTACTTCTAATACAACATCTACTCTTTTTAGCTGCTCTTTAAGTTGTCTTTCTGCTTTGGCAATATGACCTGGATACCACTGAATTGGAGGAGAAGACATAGTTAAGAGGTGAGGTTAGAGGGTAAGAAACTTTCAATTAGTGGGTTAGATTGTACTTTTTTTTGGTACTTTTGTGTTTGTTTTCGCGGTATTTGCGATCGCTAAAGGAATTTCTTGCCTATCCTGTGGTTCACCCCAAAATTCAGCTAAAGTAACACCATCTTTGACTCGTTTACTATTAAGCCAAAATTCTTGCCACTCGTGTTTTAGGACACGTATTCCCATTCGAGAGAACCACTTCATCCCGTGTCTAGCTGATTTGTCCTTTTGAAGAAGCGATCTCCAGATGGCTTTCGGTCTGCCCTGAAGAATTAGTTCGATTAGTTTGACCCAGAGAAAAATGCGCCACGGAGGAAGATTAACCGTTTCAAGAACTTGATGTTTGTAATCCCATTTGGTTTGGTCCGGCTGGATGACTTTACGATTACTTGCTAGACGATAATAACCTGTCCATCTATGAGGAGTTACATAGAGAGTCATAATTTGGTCTGGATCGTAAAGTAAAAGCTGACGTAGAGAACGCCAAAAATCTCGATCTTTTACTTCAGCAAAATCTGTGACCCAAGTTACTAATGAAAGAATGCCATGTTGACGCATTAGCTGAATCGCTTCGCGATCCTTTTTAACCGTGCCTCCTTTGCGGATCTGTTTTAAAGTAGCTTCATCGGTATTTTCCATACCCAATAAGAATCTTTCAACCCCCGCTTGGCGGTAAAGGTGCAAAATATCAGCATCTCTCACAATGTCATCAGCACGAGTCGAGCCAATAATGGTAATCTCGATTTCTTCGGCGATCAGGGCTTCACACAACTCCTGCCACACGGCTCTGTTTACGGTTGGGTTTTCATCCGCTAAGTTGATTAACTCTACTCCATATTGGCGATGTAGCCAGGCAATTTCCTGAGCAAATTTTTGGGGATTGCGATGTCGCCACCTTGCCCAGAAACCTCTTTGGCCACAGTAGTTGCAGAGGTGCGGACAACCACGAGAAAACTGCATAACTACAGCTCGCTTACCACCGTAATAGCTATAGTTACTGTGATCGATTAGTTCCCAGCCAACACGATAAGCATCGAGCTCTTGAATCATAATCGCTGCTGGGGTTTCAATGATTTGCTTACCGTCACGAAAAGCAACACCACGGATTTGCTCTAGGTTAATTCCCTTCGCTAGAGCATCAAGCAATTTAGGAGTGGTAGCCTCTCCCTCACCACGGACAATAATATCTATTTGTGGTTCTTGTTCTAGGATGTCGCGATAATGATAGGTAGGAAAAACACCACCATAGATGATAATCAGACTGGGTAATAACAAGCGAATTTGGCGCGTAATCCTCGCTACTATAGGATGAGCTGAGGTAGAACCAGAATGACCAATAATGAGGATTTCTGGATTATGTTTGACTGTCAGAGTGACAATTTCACTATCAGTTAGCGGTTTTAGTTCCGCATCGAGTAGAGTAACATCGTGTCCTGAATCAATTAACGGGCCACCCACACAAAGTAAACCTAAAGGTGGTAAATGTTCTTTGGGGATGCGACTTCCGATCGCAGGGTGAGGCGGATTAAGCAGTAAAATTTTCACTTTTTTGGGACAGTACGATTCCGAAGGCATCCTATAGTTATACTGGTAACTTGCGATCACAATAGAGATAAAAATTACTTAAAAACTGCATAACTTAATTTTTACTCTGCCGAAATCTAAAATATAGAAATGACAAAATTCATTAAAACTAATGGAGCTCAACGTAGAGATTAAAGGGCAAGGTTATCCTATTCTTTGTCTGCATGGACACCCCGGTTCTAGTCAGACTATGTCCGTGTTTACCGATGTTCTGGCCGCTCACTATCGAACAATTGCCCCCGATCTTCGAGGTTATGGTAAATCTCCTGCGCGAGGACAGTTTGTGATGCAGGATCATCTAGATGACTTACTGAGATTGCTGGATGAGTATGGAATAGAAAAATGCTTATTACTAGGGTGGTCTTTAGGTGGGATTTTGAGTCTGGAGCTAGCTCTCAAACAATGCGATCGCTTTAGTGGTCTGATTTTGGTGGCTTCGGCTGCTGATCCTCGCAGCAATCACCCTAAGACTTCAGTTTTAGAGCTGATCAATACAGGTATTGCTGGAATTCTTAACTACCTCAAACCAGGCTGGCAGTGGAGCATTGATACTTTTGGTAAGCAATCTCTATTTCGTTATCTGGTAGAAACTCAAACTCCCGCAGTGTATAGATATTTAGGCAAACAGGGAGTGCCTGCTACTTTGCGTACTTCGTTGACTGCCACTAAAGCGTTAAATGCTGAGTTGGCTAAAGGATATAACAAGCTAGCAGAACTGGAAAAGATCGAAATTCCCTGTTTAGTGTTGGCTGGTGAGCGCGATCGTCATATTACTGCTGATTCTAGTAGCAAAACAGCCCAGTTTTTACCTCGATGCGATTATATTTGCTATCCCAGAACAGCTCATCTTTTTCCCTGGGAAATTCCCGAGCAAGTAAATCAGGATATTCAACATTGGTTGAAAACGAGACATAGTTGTATGATTTAAAAGCGAAAATTATGTAACATCCCTCTTATGTTTGCTATAGTTAGATGTTTTGTAATCTGTTTGATGAAGAACTAGAAATCTGTAGGGTTGCAACGCTAACCTAAAACTAGAACAAGTTTGAAACCTGCTACTTCAGATTAGACGCGGTTATGTCCCAATTAGAACCTAGGCCAAATTCTGACGACCGTGAACCCCTTGAAGATCTCTATGCTTTATTGGGAGATTTTGTTGCAGAAGAAATCGAGACTGTTCCTGCTCCAGAGTCAGCAGAAATTTCTGAGGTCTTTGAGAAACCATCCCAGTATCGATCAACTACTGAGGAAATAATAGAAACCAACAAGATATCAGAGACCATCGAGACGGAAAGCATGTCCCCTTTAAGTGAGACTTCAGATAATTCGCTTAAGACAAGTGAGGATCGAGTTAGCGAACCTCCTGCAAAATCTCTGCTTGATGGCTTTGAACAAGTAGCACGAGAAGAAGTCCCTCAGCAAGATGTTTCTCAGAAGTATATTTCTCAACAATGGCTGATTGAAAAAGAGCAAAGAGTTGCTCAACTTGCAGCTAATATCAATACTTTGCTACCTTTAGTGACTCAACTAGCTCAAGCAGAAACAGAAGATACCGAAGAATATATTCTCCAAGCCATCGTTCCTGTGATTGATCGTGTAATTAAAGAAAGAGCTGCACAAGATAACAGCCTGATGGCGGATGCAATTGCTAATTTGTTGCCTGGTGCGATCCAACAAGAGATGAATAATGTTCCTCAGTCGATTGGTAAAGCGATCGCCCCAGAGATTGCCCTTTCAATTACCGAACAAATTAAATTAGACCAAGATGCGATCGCTGAAGCTCTAGGTTCGGAGATGGGAAAAGCTATTAAAACCCAAATTGAGGTTGAACGAGACGCCATGGTAGATGCGCTCTACCCCGTAATTGGTAGTACTATTTCCAAATATATGGCAGAAGTAGTAGAGTCGATTAACCAACGAGTTGATAATGCTCTGAGTCCTGAGGGGATCAAGCGTAAAATTCGAGCCAAAATGCAAGGGATCACAGAAGCAGAGCTAATCCTCAAAGAGTCCTTCCCTTATCGAATTAGAGCAGCTTTTTTGATTCAAAAAGCATCGGGTTTAGTAATTGCCGAGGCCCAGTCCGACTTGGCACAACCTCTAGAATCGGATTTGTTAGCAGGAATGCTCACTGCAATTAGAAGTTTTGCCAATGACTGTATTGTTGATGGCTCAGAGCTGGATGAAATTAGCTATGCAAAGTTTAATATCTTATTTGAAACTGCGGGTTACGCCTATCTGGCTGTGGTGGTAGATGGTGAATCAGATGGGAGTTTTCGCGAGCAGATGCGGACTATATTTAGCAAAATCATTGCGCGTTATGGTCAAGAGATAGAAGCTTATCAAGGTGATCCGGATACCATCCCTGCTTCTGTGCCGTCTTTACTTGCAAGGTTGACTTATCAAGAAGTTGCGAAACAACCTGGGAAATCTTCCCAATCCCTTTATTGGCTGATTGGTATTGTTTTAAGTGCTATCGTACTTCCATTAGGTTTTGTTTATTATCGTTCCCGTACTGCATGGCAGATAGAGCAATCCGCTAGAGCTATTTTAGAACGTACTCCCGAACTTTCCGTTTATGCTCTGGATCCTGAAGTCAAGCGAGGTAACCTTACTCTTAATGGAAGAGTTCCTAGTACTTTTCTACGAAATCTGGCAGCGACTCAAATTGAACCTTTGGCCGAAGCTAAAGAATTGACCCTTGATAATCAAGTAGTCGCAGTCAATGTTCCTGTCGACCCCGAGATTACCGCAGGAGAAGTTGCGCGCACTACGAAAGTTCTTAATCAAACTCTAGCTTTCCCGATAAAAACTAGCTATCAAGATCAAACTGTTACTGTTGATGCTTTGAGAATCGATCCTGGGGAAAACCAAAATCTGATAACAGCTATGAAGCAGATTCCTGGAGTCAATAACGTTATTGTGCTCGCCAATCAAACATTACCAACTATTGATAGTTCAATTTATTTTGACTCGGGAGTTACAACAATCACCAATGCTAAAGATCAAGCCACAATTGACCGTGTGAAGTCTTTTTTGACAGAGCATCCTTTTATTGGCTTAACTATTATTGGCTATAGCGATCGCCAAGGAAATATCTCGAATAATCTGAGATTAGCCACTGCCAGAGCTCAAAGTGTTTATCAACAAATGATCGCTGAAGGTGTAGTAACTGGTAGGCTTAAGACTAGAGCAATTGCTGAACCCCCACCAGATCTAACAATACAAGACCCTTTGTGGAAGAGTCGTGTTGTGAAATTTGAATCATTTTTACTCTCGAATTAAAATCTCCAGAATGTCCATTATTGCCAAAAAAATCTGTCTGATTGGTGACTTTAATGTCGGTAAGACAAGTTTGATTAGAAGATTTGTCGAAAACAAGTTTAGCGATCGCTACTTGACTACAATAGGAGTCAAAATATCGCGTAAGTCGATAACTATTGAAGCAACTGAGCAACAGGTTAATCTTTTGATCTGGGATATTGAGGGTCAGACCAAAGAAAAAGCGATCCCTAATAATTATCTGCAAGGGGCACATGGTGCAATTATTGTTGGCGATCTTAGTCGTATTGAAACTTTAGACAAAATAGCGCATCATCTAGAAAATTTTCTTCTGAGAGCTCATTTATTAGTCTAAAGTTATAA
>CAZSEZ010000060.1:16570-18413 GCA_964606015.1 uncultured bacterium | reverse complement strand
GTGTTGATGCTGCCTTCAAAGAATGTCCTAACGTATATCCGTAGCGCTATATCTCAACAGTCATCTTCTGATGTATTCAATTTAGAAAGAACTAGTGGTTCGGGGAATGCTCTATATATCTTTGAATTTCGTGATCCTAGCCTCAATATAGATTTTAGCAATCCAGAAACTATTAGTACTGTTCCATTTGAATTTAGCCCAACACTTGGCTTACTAATTTCTACTTTTGGTGGTTTATCGTTGTATATGAAGCGCCGAGCTAATCTTGACACCAATTAGAAGTTGAATAGCAACATGAGAAGCTAACGGAAGCGAATATAAATTCTCAATCCAGATAGATCGCAAATTGCTTACTTAAGAAATCTAATCACCCTGGGTTGCAGCCTTTGCCAAAGCACCAAGACCTTTCTCTATTTTGAGCACAATATCCTCACATCCTTCCAAAAGATGACGGTTTGCCAAATACTGAGGATCGTTATAGGTAAGCCAAGACTTACCTTCCTCATCTTCCCAAAACAAAGCTTTTTGTGGAAGATCAATCGCCGCAGTGCGATCGCACTGCATTAGTTTAGTCCCGATTCTAGGATTACCAAAAATAATGATTTCCGTGGGTTCTAATGGTTCTGAAACTCTAGCTGCCCCCTCGGCGTGATCAATTCTGCTGAAAACAGTAAAGCCTTTATCTAAAAGTATCTGTTCAAAACGATCTGCAGTGCGATCGGAACTGTATTTGCTAGAAAGACTAATCAGGCCTTTCTCTTGGCTGCTATGAGAATCAGCATTATGGGAGTTAGCTCGCGAAATCATATGAGTTATCGCAACGCTAGCTAAAGCTCCTAAGCATAGCATCTCTAAAAATTTTGATGTTTTCATAAAATTCCTGGGAATATCGAGTCCAAAAATCTACAAATTCTTGGGTAGGGTGCATACATGATAGCGGCTAGTGCACATCATCAGTTTCGTGATTCCAGAAATGGCAAACTAAATTGAGATAGTAGGATTTGAAATCACGATATCTAGAAGTCTGAAAAACAATCAAAATAATCATGACCTCCGCTCAAACATAAATTTCCTGAACAAATACAGCGAACCGAAATGAATCACAATTAATCAGATACTTTTGCCAAACAAGTCCAAATTTTCTGCAAAAGTCATCTACAACACAAAATAGTTCTTTTAAAACACCAATGAGGCAAATAGTTGCTGTGTTTTAGTTTTGCTCAGTGTATTTACTTATTTTTTCTCATCTAAAACTCAGCTAAAACTCATATTAGCTCAGCAGTACAAAAGTAGCATAAGCAAAATACTCTTTTAAAAAATCATGAATAATTCTTTTGGAGATCTTGCTGTTACCGAACTAGTCTTCCCGAGCGAAGTTGCCATAGGCGAGGATTTTGACTTATCTATCACTGTTACTAATGTAGGAACAGAGACAGTTGAAGGAGGCCCAATATTCGCTGGCCCGTTTATTAGTGGTTTGGGAGTTACTGGAGGACTATCTTTCTCCGAAGATGATCAACTAGGTGATGATGTATCGCTCTCTCTTGATGGTGCGATAGATATTGAATTTTCTAATTTTGGATCTGGCTCTCCCCTTGAGAGTCAACTTCCGCTCGCTCCTGGAGAAAGTGCAACGATTAGTGGCACCACTACAATAACTGATGCTTCTTCTATACTTAATGGTTTTGCTCCAGCAGGAGATCGCTTTTTAATTTTTGAACTCTTCAGTGATGGTGAATTCCTTGGTGTGGAAGGGGTAGATACAACGAACAATGTCTTGGCAAGTCCGATTACTGTTTTAGAAGATGTTTTAGAAGATGTTTTAGAAGATGTTTTAGAAGAT
>CAZSEZ010000060.1:0-16470 GCA_964606015.1 uncultured bacterium | reverse complement strand
TGTTTTAGAAGATGTTTTAGAAGATGTTTTAGAAGATGTTTTAGAAGATACGGTAACTATTGGGGCAGCAATCACAGGAACAGTAAGTGCTGATGAACTGACTGGTACTAGTAGTGCTGATGAGATCTTGGGCTTGGCTGGTAATGATACTATTCGTGGCTTGGCTGGCAACGATACTATTTCAGGAGCCAATGGTTTCGATAGCTTATTCGGCCAAAATGGAGATGACACTATTTTTGGTGGGAATGGAGGCGATACGATCATAGGCGGCAATGGCAATGACTCTATAGAAGGAAATTCAGGTAGAGATCGATTACTTGGTAACGCTGGCTTCGATACAATTTTCGGCGGTAATGGAAGCGATACACTTCTCGGTGGGAATGGAGGCGACGAGCTTTTCGGGGAGAATGGTAATGACAGTATCTCTGGTAATGCAGGTAACGATGTGCTTTTTGGTGGCAATGGAGGCGATACGCTTTTTGGTCAAAATGACAGCGACGAGCTTTTCGGAGAGAATGGCAACGATAGATTAGTTGGTGGAAGTGGCGATGACTTTCTCAGCGGAGGTTTGGGCAGCGACACTCTAATTGGAGGAAGTGGTGACGATGAACTTAGTGGCGGTTCAGGATTTAACGTTCTTACTGGTGGTCAAGGAGTAGATCTATTTTCACTCGGAAATTCTTCAAGTACCAATATCATTACCGACTTCCAACTCGGTGTTGATCAAGTAAGCCTACCGTTCGATGTTCCCTTTGGAGATTTGACTTTTAGCGGTGTCAATATCAGCATAGGAAATACCGTGTTCGCGACTTTCATCGGAGTAGATACTACCGATCTTTTGGACAGCAATAGTGTAGTTTAGCTACTGTTTTTCTCAATTAATTGAAAATTTATAAGAGCGGGGTACAAGCCTCGCTTTTCGTGATTACTTACAAAAAAATAATGCTTAGGAAACCCCAAAGAAGATATATCAGATTCCGTTGTTAGTAGTTTGTACAGCACTTCTATTTATTGATGTATTTAGCCCGCGCTCAATAATCACTGTATTTAACTGAGGTATCACGATTGTCAGCGATAAGTTCCTCAAACTCAATACAATCTTCTAAATTTTCAAAAACATTGCAATATTTCTCAAAATATCAAGCTTAAAACCGATAATTAAATAAAGTATTGTGCTGTGTACCAATTTACACATATAGACTATGACTGGATAAATAAATTTTGAGTAAATAGACAATGAATATTAGAATTGCCAAAAAAGTAGTTAGTACACTACTCTTATTTGCTGTTTTTTTCCTCGGCTATGAAATGGGACTTGCACCACAAAAAAGTGTTGCCCAAGAAAATGTACAGTATCAGAAATGTTATTCGATTAAAACCTCTATTGAAGGATATAAGGAATTCAATGAAGGGGTTATCAATGAGGATGAAGCGTTATTGCTACCTGACGGTTGGAATCCGGTAGGATTTACAGGTAATAACAATAATATGTTTGCCCTTATCTGTCAGCACAAATAGTTTTTATTGTGGGGTAGTACTCTATTTTAGATACCTTTGAGCAGTAGTATGTTATCTTAGAGCCTACCCAATCAATTTTTCGTTGGATTTTAATAGCCTTTAATTTTCAATCAAGTAAGAATTATATTCTTCTAAACAAAAAGAACTTTCAAGTATACTTACCAATCAGATTTATTTTTTCTCTACCGCATTGTTCTAAATAGACATAGCCTTTTGGTTAGTGAGTTAAAACATCGTGTCCTCAATTGACAGTTTAGTAGTCATAATAACCTTGTTATTATGCTATAGCTCACCTAATAGTAGTTTTTCAAAATAGAGTAATGGCAACAGACAAAAATTGTCCTTGTGGTAGTAAGAAAAAAATCCAATATTGTTGTCAGAAATATATCGTCGGCAAGGCAAAACCCCAAACCGCAGAGCAATTAATGCGATCGCGTTATACTGCTTTCTGCCTAGGAGAGATTGATTACTTAGTTGAGACGCTGCACCCCGATAAACGCCAAGCCAATGATCGAAAAGAACTAGCCAAAACCATCAAGCAAACTACTTGGCTTAATTTGATCATTGTTAATACAGCTCAAGGCAAGAAAAGCGATCGCACTGGTACAGTAGAATTTGTGGCAGCTTTTCAAATCAGTAAACCAAAACAGCTTCATGAATGCTCGCGTTTTCAGAAGATCGAAAATAACTGGTTTTATGTAGATGGAGATATTTTGCCTGACTACATCCCGAACAATAACGATCTTTGTTGGTGTGGTAGCAAGAAGAAATACCACAAATGTCATAAATAATGCGATCACCACTTTACTTATCCCATTTGTTTATACTACAAGATTTTCCTTGTTTAACAAGCTAGACAAAAAAAGGTGGGATAAACCCACCAAAATAATTAACCTTGAAGTTTCTTCCCTAATAACTGATTAGTCAACTTCGGATCAGCTCTACCGCCTGTTTGCTTCATTACCTGACCAACAAAGAAACCACGTAGCTTGGTTTTTCCAGCACGGAACTTCGCTAATTCATCAGGATGAGCAGCGATGACTTCATCAATGATTTTTTCAATCTCACCAGTGTCAGAAATCTGGATTAAACCCTTTTTCTCGACTAGCTCTTTTGCAGAGCCACCTTCTGTGAGAAGTTCTGGCAAGATTTCTTTGGCAATTTTGCCGCTGATAGTACCCTTATCAATTAGACCAACTAGCTCTGCCAAGATTTCAGGCTTGAGGGCAATATCCCCAATAGTTTGGTTGTTATTTTTGAGATAAGCTGCAATGTCGCCAATGAGCCAATTCGTGATCTGTTTGGCATCTCCACCTGAAGCGATCGCAGTTTCAAAATACTCTGCCAAAGTGCGGTCATCAGTCAAGATTCGAGTATCGTAAGCCGAAAGCCCAAAATCACTTTGATAGCGGTTGCGCTTAGAAACAGGTAGTTCTGGTAATTCTGCTTTCCAGCCTTCTAGCTGCTCTGAGGATACTTCAATTGGAGGTAGATCTGGTTCGGGAAAATAGCGATAATCACTACTACCTTCCTTCATCCGCATGCTTTTAGTACGTTGACTACCTTCATCCCAAAGACGAGTCTCTTGGTAAATAGGATCACCGTTTTCTACTGCCTCGATTTGGCGCTCAATTTCATAGTCGATCGCTTTTTGAATCGCACTAAAGGAGTTCATATTCTTGATCTCAACTTTAGTACCAAATTTTTCTTGCCCTACGGGACGCACTGAAATATTGACGTCACAACGTAAAGACCCTTCCTGCATTTTGCCATCGCAAATCCCCAGATAGAGCATGATCCGACGCAACTCTTGGGCATACTCTGCTGCTTCTTTACCCGTACGAATATCTGGTTCAGAAACGATTTCTAGCAAGGGAATTCCCGCACGATTGTAATCCACTAGAGAATAAGTAGAGCCATCAATGCGATCGCTCCCACCATGGTTTAACTTGCCTGCATCTTCTTCCATATGCAAACGGGTAATCCCAATCTTTTTGCGTACTGGTTCGACATTTTTTTTATCGGCAATTTCGATTTCCAGCCAACCATGCTCCCCAATTGGCAAGTCATACTGAGAAATCTGGTAATTTTTGGGTAAATCTGGATAAAAATATTGCTTACGATCAAACTTACTGTAAGGGGCAACTTTACAGTTGATGGCCATACAGGCTTTTACCGCATATTCCAGAACCTTTTCATTAAGTACAGGCAATACTCCTGGATAGCCCAAACAAATTGGCGAAATATTACTGTTGGGATTTTCTGCATCGAACTTAGTCGACTCGCGACTAAAAATCTTAGTTTCAGTATTCAGTTGGCAGTGAGTCTCTAAACCAATAATGGCTTCGTATTCAGTCTTTGCTGGTGCAGCGTTGGTCATAGGTTAGCTCTTCTATAACGACATCTGTAGACTACTTATTGTATATCTTGTCCAGGAATTGCTAGCTTTCAATACCTTTCATAAGCAAAAATTACATCCAGATAACTAATCTTCGCTCCCTCACAGAGATATACTAGGCAAGGAACTGTTAAATATATAGTGAATATATAGATCAAGGTCTTAACTAAAATAGCGACTAAATTAAAACAACTGCAAAGTAAACACACATCATGAACTCAGGAATCGATCTTCAAGGGAGCTTCATCGAAACCCTTACGGGGCTGGGGCTACCCTCTGGACTGGCAAAAACTATTTGGTTGCCGCTACCAATGCTCCTCATGATTATTGGAGCAACGGTGGGAGTACTAGTAGTAGTTTGGTTAGAGCGGAAAATTTCTGCTGCAGCCCAACAAAGAGTTGGCCCCGAATATGCAGGTCCGTTGGGAGTACTCCAACCAGTAGCTGACGGCATCAAGTTAGTTTTTAAAGAAGATGTGATCCCTGCCAAAGCTGACCCTTGGCTCTTCACGATTGGGCCTTCTTTGGTAGTTATTCCCGTATTTCTATCCTATTTAATTATCCCTTTCGGCCAGAATATCAACGTTACTGATCTCAATGTCGGGATTTTCTTGTGGATTGCTCTCGCCAGTATTGCCCCTATTGGCTTGTTGATGTCGGGTTATGCGTCAAACAATAAGTACGCACTTCTAGGTGGACTCAGAGCCGCTGCTCAATCCATTAGTTATGAGATTCCCTTAGCCTTGGCAGTATTAGCAGTCGTCATGATGTCTAACAGTCTTAGCACTATCGATATCGTAGAACAACAATCTGGTTACGGTATTTTAGGCTGGAATATTTGGCGACAACCAGTGGGCTTCATCATATTTTGGATTTCAGCCTTGGCAGAGTGCGAACGCTTACCTTTTGACTTGCCTGAGGCAGAAGAAGAATTGGTTGCTGGTTATCAAACCGAGTATGCAGGGATGAAATTTGCTTTGTTTTATCTTGGTTCCTACATTAATTTAGTCCTTTCAGCCCTAGTTTTTGCCGTACTCTATTTAGGTGGTTGGGAATTCTTAGTTCCTCTAGATCAAATGGCTAACTGGTTAGGGGTGAGTGAAACTACTCCTTGGTTACAAGTGCTAACTGGCTCCTTAGGAATCATTATGACCTTGGTAAAAGCTTATTTCTTAGTCTTCCTTGCGATCTTGCTTCGTTGGACTGTTCCTAGAGTTCGCATCGACCAATTACTCAATTTAGGGTGGAAATTCTTACTACCAGTTTCTTTAGCAAATTTACTAATCACCGCAGCTCTCAAATTATCTTTCCCCGTTGCCTTCGGCGGTTAGGTAGACTAGATAGTAAAAACTATCAACATAGATATATCCATTGATCAATTTCTATTAAAGAGCAAGAACACGAAAGAAAAATGTTTAAAGTACTCAAACAAGTCCAAGACTACGCTAAAGAAAGCTTTCAAGCAGCAAAATTTATCGGTCAAGGTCTATCCGTAACCTTCGACCATATGAAGCGGAGACCCGTTACTGTTCAGTATCCCTATGAAAAACTGATTCCTTCTGAACGCTATCGCGGTCGCATTCACTACGAATTTGATAAGTGTATCGCCTGTGAGGTTTGTGTCCGTGTCTGTCCGATTAATTTGCCCGTAGTAGATTGGGAATTTGACAAGAAAGCTAAGAAGAAGAAGCTTAATCACTACAGCATCGACTTTGGGGTATGTATTTTTTGTGGTAACTGCGTTGAGTACTGCCCCACTAACTGTCTTTCTATGACAGAAGAGTATGAGCTAGCATCCTATGATCGTCACGAGCTGAATTACGATAATGTAGCGTTAGGACGTTTGCCTTATAAAGTCACTCAAGACCCTGCTGTGACACCACTTAAAGAGTTTGCTTATTTACCAAAAGGAGAAGTAGAACCTCACGATCTCCCTGCTGGCTCTCCCAGAGCGGGCAAACGCCCAGAAGAAATTTTGGCAACTATGCCGAAAGAAACCGAAGAATAAAAATTGCAATAGGAGTGAAATAGAGTAACCAGTGAATTTAGCAGAAGGCGTTCAAATAGTCTCTTTTGGTATCTTGGCGGTCATGATGTTAGTCGCTGCGCTTGGAGTAGTGTTGCTTTCAAATATTGTGCATTCCGCATTTCTTTTAGCAGGAGTATTCCTGAGCATTTCAGGATTCTACATTTTGTTAAATGCTGATTTTGTCGCAGCAGCCCAAATTCTAATCTATGTTGGAGCAGTCAATGTCCTGATTTTGTTTGCCATCATGCTGGTCAACAAGCGTGAGGATTTCTCAAAATTGCCAAATCGTTGGGTTCGTCAGGGAGCAACAGCCTTGGTCTGTATTGGCTTATTTGCTCTCTTAGGAACTATGGTTTTGGTAACTCCTTGGTCTCTGGATAGTACCTCTCCTGCTGTAGTTGAAAACACGATCATTGCATTGGGCGAGCATTTCTTTAGTGATTATCTATTACCTTTTGAATTAGCTTCTGTTCTACTACTTATGGCAATGGTTGGAGCAATTATTCTGGCGCGTCGCGACTTGATCCCAGAAATCACTGATAATCAAGAAACTGTTGCAACTAGCCTGACTTTGCCCGAACGTCCTCGTGAGTTAGCCGCAACTACAACTGACGATAACAGTTAGTAACTACATAAAAATAAGGATTACAAGATTAATGCAATTAGAATATTTTTTACTATTAGGTGCTGCGTTGTTTTGTATCGGCATCTATGGCCTTGTAACCAGCCGTAATGCAGTTCGAGTTTTAATGTCTATTGAGTTAATGCTAAACGCAGTTAACATCAATTTGATGGGTTTCTCTAACTATCTGGATCCTGCAAATATAAAAGGTCAGGTTTTTACCGTTTTTGTCATTACTGTGGCAGCGGCAGAAGCAGCTGTAGGGCTAGCAATCGTACTAGCTATTTACCGTAACCGAGACACTATTGATATGGAACAGTTTAATTTACTTAAATGGTAAATTAGCGACTTTTAGTTACTATTTATTGCAGATATCTTGACTTTTAGGTAGGTAATATTTTCTAATATTTAGTACTCATGTTCTGAGAAAAATCTAGATAATTTTATGGAAAGTTTGACTCCTGCCCAAAAAGAACTGTATGACTGGTTAGTAGACTATATTCGGACAACTCAGCATGCTCCATCAATCAGACAGATGATGGTTGCGATGAATCTTCGTTCTCCTGCACCAGTACAAAGTCGTTTGGAAAGGTTGCGCAATAAAGGCTACATAGATTGGACAGATGGTAAAGCCAGAACGCTGAGAATATTGCATCAACCAGATAAAGGTCTGGCTATTTTAGGTGCGATAGCTGCTGGGGGACTAGTTGAGCCTTTTACCGAAGAACAAGCAAGGCTGGATCTTAGTGATTTGTTCAACCAGTCAAACTGTTATGTACTCAGAGTTACAGGAGATAGCATGATTGAAGACTCCATCGTCGAAGGGGATCTAGTAGTCATGCGCTCCATTGAGGATATTAACGAAGTCAATAATGGAGATATCGTTGCAGCTAGAGTTCCCGAACGGGGAACAACTCTTAAACATTTCTATAAAGAAGGCGAGCTTGTCACTTTAAAACCGGCAAATGCTAATTATGAGCCAATTAAAGTAGATGCAAAGGATGTCGAAGTTCAAGGAATTTTACTTGGAATATGGCGCAGTATCGCTCACTCCAACTAAAGTAAGACTTAGAAATCAGAAATCTCCTGAAATCTTCCAAGCAGAGCAGGGTGATAAATAAATAAATACATGTAAAGCATAAGGTACTGCAAGCTAGTTCAGTAAGATCTAGACTTTAGTTTCCTAACTATTGCACTAAGTTGGCAACAGCTACTTCTCTTCACTTCTCTTAAGGGTAAGTAACAAGAAGTAACTGACCTAGCAAGGAAAAATTATAGGTTGAGCTTGCATCATCGAAAGATTAACGCTTGTACCCACATCTACGACATTACTAAGGTTAGTACGAGCATGGAGCCTTTTACCTGAAGCTGTCTCTAGACAATAACGATATTCTCGACCGAGAAATTGTCTTTCTTTGACCACAACTGAAGCATTACTATCAGGGACTAAGACAATGTCCTCTTGACGAAGCATAACTTCTGCTGTCTCTGCAAATTTTGGTTCTGAATTACTGTCATCATGCTGGATTAAACCCAGATCTACTTCTCCGATTTCAGTTTGCCAACTTTCCCCTCTTCTTTTTGCAGTAATAAAATTAGCCTGAGTCACAAACTCAGCAACAAAGCGAGACTCTGGCCTAATGTAAATTTCTTCTGGTGTACCGATCTGCTCTAACCTTCCTTGGCGCATGACTGCAATCTTATCGGAAATAGCTAGGGCTTCTTCGCGATCATGGGTCACAAAAATTGCTGAAGTCCCCGCAGTTTTGAGAATACGCCGAATTTCCTCTCGCAAGCGATGACGCACCTGAACATCAAGATTACTCAAAGGTTCGTCTAGCAAAATAAGATCTGGCTGAGGAGCCAAAGCTCTTGCTAAGGCAACTCGTTGTTGTTGTCCTCCTGATAATTCGTGGGGGTAACGTCTTTCTAGACCTGCCAAACCCACCAAGGTTAGGACTTCGCCAATTCGATAGTTGATCTCTTTCGCTGATAGTCTATTGCCATTGGGTTGATTTTTCTTACCTTTCAGGCCAAACGCAATATTCTCAGCAACATTCAAATGGGGAAATAAAGCATAATCCTGAAAAACCATGCCCATATCTCGTTTCTCTGGGGGTAAGTTGCACTTGCGATCGCAAACAACAGAACCAGATAGCTCTACCACTCCTTGGGAAATCTTCTCAAAACCTGCAACAATCCTCAACAAGGTAGTCTTGCCACAACCAGAAGGGCCTAATAAACCCAACAGTTCACCCTGTTTTAAACTTAGGCTAACTTCATCAACTGCTGGATTAGCCTGAGAGTTGTATCTCTTAGTGACATTTGTGAGTTGTAGGATTGAAGGTGCTTCCATATGACGAGCCAAGCGAAAATAATAGTCTTTGTCTACGAGTTTTCTACTACTTTTTAAGAATAGTTCTCAACAGCTACTATGTAGCATACCATCTTTTCATTGGGCAGTTGACAATGACAAACGAGTCTTCATTCAATACTTATGTATATTTGAGATGCTACTTGGAAAAATATTTGAGGCAGCTAAAAAAGACTAAATCGCTGGAGCAAGGTTTCAATCATTTGAGGTAGATTAGTTTGCAGATCCTTAGCTTGCTTGAAGATCAGTTCTTTATAGCCAGAAACATCAAAAGGAAACTCACCTGTCAGATCGAGACGTTCTCTTCTCAATAAAAGGATTTGCCCAACATCTTTAGCTTCTAGAGCATAGCCAATTTCTACACATACAGTAGATCCCAAAAGATACTGAGATCGCTCCAGTCCAGTAATGGTAGCGACTGGAGTAGTATCTGCAATGAAAAGTAGGCTTTTACAAATGTTTCTAAGTTGATTGTTGCTGAGTCTTAGCGGTCCATCCTGAGGACGAGGTGAGACCTCTAGTTTGAGAGGAATTCGCGATCTCTTATTTAACTTGTTAATACTTTTTTCTAAAGCAGTAGCGATCATCTCTGCTGCTTCGAGGTATTCAGTCTGAGGGCTGTAATAAATTACTGGTTCCAATCCCACAAGAGCCAATTGCTTGCTGAAATAGATCTCCTGGGATAATAAATCAATATTAGAAATAGTGTAGTATCCACTACCTTCTAGATAAAACTCAACCGTGGCTCCCTGTATATAGGCTGCGAACCATTCTGTAGCTTGGATGGTCTCTCTTTCATCGAGAAAGTCCGCTCGCATTCCCGTTTTAAGCAGACTATTGCGATTGAGGCGCAAATCGCAAGGTTTTTCGAGCAGTTGTTGAAGAGGTTCGTATTGCTTGATATACCAAGCCCTTAAAGCAATAATAGCCATATCTTCCAGTTGACTGACATCAGTTACCGTCTGTCAGAAACAATTATTTGGTAGATAAGTATCTTAGCAGTAAGCACTCACATCTTCACCACACTCATCAGCAAGATAACAAATCGCTCGAAAGCGTAAAGCGACAACCTCTTCATACAAGGGATTTAGCTTACACATTGGAGGAATACTGAGAATAGTTTTGCCAAACAGAGTAACCTTACGTTCAAAAGGACATTGTGCAGGAACGATGGCAACTACCTTATGGGCAAAAACTGAGTCGTTGAATTCAATCTGGTTGAGCCAATTTCTTAAAGGAGCTAACAGGGTCAACTTGGGCAAAGTAATTTGCTCTAGCCAATTATGAAAGACTACTTGTTTAAGAGTTTGTTGTTTAGTACTCATGCTTCCTAAATTTATACTGCCTAATCTAGATTGCTTTGTCGAAATAAAGTCGGTCGAGAATCTTCAGCTAACTATAATTACCTAATAACAAGGTTTAATTAAACTCTCTTAATTAAGACAATTAAAGAGCTTATTTTGTTGCTTAAGATCTAAGGAAATTTTGTAGCTAAAGTTACAATTCATAAGTCACTAACTACTGATTTCCTTGGCTTATTAGGTATACTTCGGTACTTTCCATACTGTCTGATACCTTTAGTAAAAGCTTGAGCATTATTGCTTAAATTGCTTAAAGCTTTGTTTAAGTAACTGTTAATTTTTAGCAAATTAACAGCTTTTGAGATCTTCCGACTGATTGACCACATCCTAACCAACAAGATCGAGCTTTATAGTATTCTTTGACACTATTTGGCAAAAAAACAGCAATTTTCTTTGTAAATTAATAATCGAAGAAAATAGTATAATTTGCTACTAAATAAAATTGGGTTTTTAATGGAGAGCAATTTCATTCGCCACTTCCAAACAACTAAGAATATCGATAAAAAAACGAAGCACTAGCGATCGCTATAGGATTAAATCTCGGAGAAACTGACGATATTCCTCTTTCATGGGAACTGCCAAGTCACGCTTAATTCGATTCCGGGTAGTAATGCTCGCTTCTCTAGTAAGGGGATTTTGACCAATTTTTTCATAGGTTTCCCAGTACAAACCACAGCCTCTTTTCTGCCAGATTGGTAAATCGTTAAAATTTATTCCCTGTTGAAATAGGAGCTCGTGTTTATCAGCCTCCCCTAAGCCATTAGTCATGGAAGTAGCTTGCCTAGAAGAGTTCCCTTCACGGCGAAGACCCCAATAGCAGTGAGCACTCAGAGAATTACGATAAGCATCCTGTTGCCGCCAACTAAAATAGTCTGTAACTAAATCAAAATTTGGTAGTTGAGAAATCCGACAATCGAAACAAGCAATACTTCCTAATAATAAAGAAAATTTGGCACTAGCCTCTGCTGCCAAAACAGAATTAAATTTCCGTAATTTTCGACCAAAAGTCTCTTCTGATATGTCAAATAGTAAAGAAATTTCATCACTCTGAGTATAGCCATAGATAACTTTAAACCCACAAGTCATCAGATGCTCTACCGTGTCTAACATATAATCACGGAAAATTGGGTCAAAGGGTGCTTGGAACTGATATTTTTCCTTAGTCAAATGAGTAAAGTTTCGCCCATCCAATCTAGCAATTATATAGGTGCTGGGTAAGATAGAAAAATCATGAGCAGTCTCGAAAACTCTCATAATCTGGTCTAAAGTTTTAAATTGCATCTCGTTCTTTAATTATAAATAAACTCTCTTCTAAAGAAACGTTATATAGCTGATCAAAACCTTCTATATATGTTGGTTCTTGCAAATTCTTATAAGTGGCAAAAATACCAATATCAGGAACCACTCTGGTTCTGGTTTGGTTTCTCTGCAAAGATTTTTCTAGATCCGGTAAAAAATAATAGCCAATAATGCTAAACCGATGCTCTTTGGCAAGAGAAATATAAGACTTTCTCGATTCAATAGTGGGATTTGTGTTATCGATGACCACTGGCTGCTTTGCTTCTAGACAAGCTTGATAGAGAATCTTCTCTCGATGCCGAGTTTTGAGCATATCCAGATTTATACGGATATGAGTATCGCAAAATTGCTCAAAATAAAAAGAAGATTTGCCAGAAGCTTGCAGACCAATAAAAATAATTGATTCCATTAATGATTACTATTGATTTATGCTTATTTTGCATTTAGTCAATTTGATGACATTATTTTAAATAAGCCCTAAGCATTGAGGAGAAACAAAGACTTTGTTAAAAAAGATTTGGCACGGAATTATCGGTAGCGAAAGCGATGAACTTTTTCTACGTGTTCTTCATGTTATTGAAAAACTCGTGGCGAAAATTCTCTCTCTCGCTTTACTTGTTGTAATTGCTGTGGCTCTTTTCGACTTAGTATATTTGTTGGCTATAGACATTAAATCTAACGATCCTGCGGGATTTTACAATAAGAGTATTATTAAGCTTTTTGGCTTCTTTCTTAACATCTTGATTGCCTTAGAACTCCTCGAAAATATAACAGCCTATCTTAAAAAGAATATTGTTCACGTAGAATTAGTAATCGTTACTGCATTAATTGCTGTATCACGGAAAATCATCATCTTTGATTTTGCCACTAAGGGGAGTGATGATTTGATTGCTATTTCTATAGGGATTCTCGCTCTTTCGGTAAGTTATTGGTTTGTCAAGTACAAGAAGCCTTCTACCAGAAAAAAAGACGAGGAGTGATGTTCGACTATTTACTGGATTAGATGGTAAGGAATACTAGGATCTAGGGCAATATTTCTCACTAGACGGCGACAGCCAGCACAGTCACAACCAAAATTCGCATCGCTTTTTCTCCCTATTTATCAGTCGCTTTGAGTGCAGCGTCATCATATTCACTACAGCTACAGTCAAAAAAAGGATAATCTACTTCACTTTGGGGAATCTCAGCGAATTCGGAAGATTCCAAAAGTTCTTAGTTAGTTTCTGGAGCAGTGAAAGTATACTATTATCTGTCTGTGCTCGCAGAGGCTGCTTGAGTATTGAAAAGAGTTAAGGCGATCAAGTAAGAATAACCTAAAGTGGTTAAGATTTGCTTACTCATTTTTCTTAAAATCTTTTCCAAATTGGTAAAATTAGCCTAATATAACGATTTTCTCCTCACGTGGTAGTCTGGCTAGTTACTCAAAACTTCAGCGATCCATCCTAGCAAAATAGGGTTCACTACTTCTGGCGCTTCATCTTGAGGACAATGTCCCAAACCGTCTAAAGGGATAAATTGATCTACAGTAGTTATTTTGCCCAGTTCTCTCCCCATTTCAACAGGTTCCCAAGGGTCTTTGGTGCCCCACAATAAAACTGTCGGACAATTCAATTTTGGTAATAATTCTTCTGGTAGTGCCCCTTGAGAATAGCGGGTAAATGCACAAAAAACATCTGCAGCACCAACATCTTTGGCTGGAGTCATCAAAATATCAATCAACTCGTCGGTAACCGCTTCAGGCCGATAATAAGCTTGTAACAAAATATTTTTGACTACCTTTGGTTTAGCAATTTGGTTAAAAAAGAAATTACCAAACGCCTTGTTACCCAACAACTGTTGAACAAAGCCAGCGCCTACAGAACGGTACCAAGGTAGCTCTGTTCTCTTACTATCGTGGAGCAAACGCAAAGAACAGTTGATTGCCGCAATGCCTCGAACTAACTCGGGACAGTCTACTGCCGTCTGCATCACCACAACACAGCCAATAGAATTACCTACCAAAAAAGCAGCTTCACCGACGACTTCACGACAAAAATCTGCTACGAGCTGCCCCCAAGTTTCAAACGTATAATCTATCTTTTCCCCTGGAGTTGGTTTTGCTGATGCCCCGAAACCAATCAAGTCGATGGCATAACAACGATGAGACTCTCCCAAAGCTGGTAAATTTTTACGCCAGTGACCCCAGGATGCACCAAAACCATGAACTAAGACAACTGCTGCACCTTGATCGCCACAGCTTTGATAAGTAATCGGAAACCCACGCCAATCCCAGACTTTCGGGGCGGAATTTGCCAAAGTAGAAACCGTCATCTAAAAATCTTTCGTTATTTTTCTTAATAATTATCTTTAACTAATACAAATAACACAATCCACTAGCTCTTAGCTATTTACCTCACCGATTGAAAATAACCATAATTCAAGGTTATGGCGCTTATTTTTCCTTTTCTAATTGGTTTAGAGCGTTCGTATTTAAAGCCATTAGCGATCGCAGACATTTCCCTAGCCCAAGAAAAAAGTCTCCACAACTTACACAATTTAGCTAAGCAAACCCGCTACAACTTAGAATTATTTGAACCGTTTTACTGCCCTAGGTACCATCAACATGCTCAAGAAATTAGAGAAGTACAGACTATCTTAGGTGAGATTCAAGATTACTTTGTTCTTAACCAGACTTTAAGCAAACTAACGAAAGCCAGCTTAGCTTCCAAAATGCCGATAATATCCCAGTTACTTCAAGCACAACGCCCAAAAGCATGGCAACAATGGCAAAATAAACAAGCCTTATTTCTTAACCAAGCTCATCGTTTGGAGCTAAGGAAAACAGTAAAGTATCCCCTACTAATCACTCCACTCTCATAGGACAGAACGGCTCCCCCATATGTAGTTAAGCTAGAGAAATACTCAAATAGCTTTGTCTAACCTACTAATAAATTCTCTTCTGGATAGTTAACAGAAGAAGGCTTAGGATCACCTATTAGAGCAGCAATCAATAATAAAATACTTACTCGACCGATATACATTGCCACAACCAGAATTAGTTTAGAAATCGCACTGAGACTACCCGTAATCCCCGTCGATAGGCCCACGGTAGCAAAAGCAGAAATCACCTCAAATAGAATCTCAATAAAAGTAATGTCTGGTTCGGCTGAGGAGATTAAGACAGTTACCACAATAATCGAAGCTACTGTACCAAAAACTACTGCTACAGCTTTGAGTATCAGCGTGCTGGGAACTTCTCGTTGATACAAAATCACCTCGTCTTTGCCCTCTAATGCTGACTTGGTGCAATTAAATAAAACGCGGAAAGTTGTGGTCTTAATCCCGCCCCCCGTACCGCTAGGACTCGCGCCAATAAACATGAAGCCCATGGTAATAAACAGACCAGCTGTAGTCATTTGACCAATATCAATACTGTTAAAGCCAGCAGTTCTGGTTGTCATTGACTGAAACCAAGCAGCAATCAATTTATCTTCTAAACTCAGATCTTGCAGAGTATTGGGATTATGCAATTCAGTTAGGAAAAAGGCTACTGTACCAACTACTAACAGTAGAATAGTCGTACTAATTACTACCTTGAAATTAAGGGAAAAACTAAAGCGTCCTTTATCACCAAAAATCAAGCTTCTCAGCCAAAGGTAAAACTCAATAATTACCTGATAACCAATACCACCAAAGATTACTAAAGCAGGAACCACTAAATTTACCAGCCAAGAACTGCTATAACCAACCAAGCTGTCGGAAAATAGACTAAATCCAGCATTATTCCAAGCGCTAATACTATGAAAGATAGACAGCCACAGGCCTTCAGACAAGCCATAATCTTGTCGAAAAGTAATTAGTAGCAAAAAGATACCAGTAATTTCAAAAATCAAAGTTGTAGCAATGATTGAGGAGATCAGACTATTACTGCCTTGAAGAAAAGGACGATCAAAAGATTCTTGAATAGCAAATTTTTGTTTGAGGTCGAACTTACGCCCGATTAGCAACATCAAAAAAGTGGTCATAGTCATATAACCTAAACCACCTAACTGGATCAGGAGCAGGATAATTAGCTGACCCCAAAAGGAAAAATCAGTGCCAGTATCTACCACAGCTAGGCCAGTGACACAGACGGCAGAAGTAGCGGTAAACATTGCCACCATCAAGCTATTCCACGAGCCATCTCCCGTAGCAAAAGGCATCATTAGTAAAACTGTGCCAATAACTATTAGGGCTAAGAAACCCAAACATACAGTACGAGCGATCGCCATAAATGATAATCAATTCAATACAATTAATTACTTTAACTACCTTATTACGCTTTGATTCTTTCTTCGATCGTCCAGCGCATTAATTCCTGCCATTCTGGTAACTGAGTTAGATGATAAACATTAAACTTAATGCCCCAGTTTTTAGAAAATACCGCAAAGCTCTCCGTCCAATTAATCACTGTTTCTGTGGCGGAAAAGGAACGATATTGCCAAGACTGCTTGAGATAGTCACCCATCTCCTGAAAATGTTGAGTGTAGTAGAGATACCAACCAATCCAGACTAGAGTACCATAACGAACAGAAGATTCCATCAGACGAACCTGATTGGGTAGATTAGGCTGAGAGAAAAAGTCATCCATCACAGCAGTTAACGATCTTGCCTGAGGTAAACCCTTGTGCATCGCACTTTGTTCATGTTGGCGATAATGTACAGTAATTTCTTGAAGCCATTCGGTTTTACAGCCTTTGAGAGCCATTCGTAAAACCAAATTAGTATCTTCTGCGGGAGGAAAGCGAGGATCGAATCCCCCTGCGTACTGTAACCACTCACGACGGAACATCATCGCACTGGGCAATACAGGTTTCCAACGCAGCCAACCTTCTAAATCTAATTTAGGAA
>CAZSEZ010000059.1:0-18448 GCA_964606015.1 uncultured bacterium | reverse complement strand
ACAAGCTGTAGCAAGAGCGATCGCAACTCAAAAACGTACTGAGCAACAATACAACAAAAATCAGCAAGAAGCAAATACTTGGCAACAAAGAGCGCAACTGGCACTTTCCAAAGGTGATGAAAACCTAGCTCGTGAAGCTCTGACAAGAAAAAAATCCTTTAACGATACAGCCACTACGTTAAAGCTTCAGCTAGATCAGCAAAGTAACAACGTCGATACCCTCAAACGCAATTTAATTGCACTTGAGAGTAAAATCGCTGAAGCCAAAACGAAGAAAGATATGCTCAAAGCCAGAGCCAATGCAGCTAAAGCGCAAAAGCAACTCCAGGAAACCATTGGTGGGATCGACACTTCATCAGCAATGGGTGCATTCGAGCGGATGGAAGATAAAGTAATGCAGCTTGAAGCAGAATCCCAGTCAGTAGCAGAACTCGGGAGTATGGGTCTAGAACAACAATTCGCAGAACTCGAAGCTAGTAGTGGCGTAGATGATGAGCTAGCGGCAATGAAAGCTCAGTTAGCAGGTGGTTCGGTCAACCAAGGCTCCTTACCTGCAGCAGAAGGTTCCGTCCCAGCTCCGCAAGATTCGGCTGAAACCTCTGCAATTGACGCAGAACTTGAAGAATTGCGTTCTCAATTAAACGATACTAACTAGATAATAAGCGATGAGGAATTTACTACTAGTTAGATGATGTAATTTAAAAATTTATCGTATGTCAAGGCAAGACTCTGGGTCTTGCCTTTTTTTATAGTTACTAAAATCCTAAGTTTCTATTTTTGGCTCCAATATCTTGTCTCTTTAAAGCAACTTTAAAGTAGCGATATTTCACTTAATAGAAAATCAATATTCATCAATATTTTATCGAAAATCCACTGCTTCTTTACTCTTTCTTATCAGACAGATCCCATGTAAGATGCAAAAATACGCATATATGACACACAAATAACATAGTAGTAAAGATATTTTTTACTTTTATTTAAGATATGAATTCTAATTCTTTTAGAGAGGTTGCTCAAGAATCTGGTATTGAGTGGTCAAGACACAGAGGAAATGAAGCCTTTAGTATTGCTTGGGTAGATTTTAATAATGATGGCTACTTAGATGCCTGGATTAGTGGGCATGGCTACAATGGAGCATCTCAGCAATATCCTGATGGCAAATATCCTTACTTATATCTTAATAATGGTGATGGAACCTTCTCTAATTTATTCGACTCAGATTGGAGGGGTGGTTCTGGAGGAGATGTTCATGGTACAACTTGGGTAGATTTTGATAACGATGGTGACCAGGACTTTCTGGCCGCTGGAGGAGGCAGATTAGGGGACATTGGTAATGTCGATACATCTCTCTTAACCAACAAACTTTTTGTCAACAATGGTGGCACATTAGAGGAAGAGGGTGTGGCAAGAGGAATCGATAATGTGATCGCTCGTAGCCGTTCATCAGTTTGGTTTGATGGCAACAATGATGGTTTGCTAGATGTAGTTGTGGTCACTGCTCTGCGGGATGATGACCAAGGCTACACAGCCTATTTTGAACAGCAAGCAGATGGAACTTTTGTCGACCGCACTTTTGACGTTGGTTTAGAGGTTAACGAGTCAGCCCGCTATGCCCAACTTGCAGATATTACAGGAGATGGTAATCTCGATTTAATAATTCAAGGTACATACACTTCTCCCTTAAATATTTACGATTTTTCTTCAGGCACTATTTTTGAAGAAGTTACTGATTTGGTCCCTCAACTGAGTGATGCACCAGCCGACCCTACCTTTGACTTTGCAGATCATTCTTCTGCCAGAGACTCTATCATTGCCGACTTCAATAATGATGGACATAATGACATTTATTTAACGCGATCGCGCATTTTTACGCCAGAAGCAACTATTTTCCAAGGTAGCGATACCATTGCTTCAGCAGATTTAATTCTTCAAGGTGGTGGAGAAATTGGCCTTAGTTTTCAGACAGAAGGCTTATTTGCTTTTGACTCTTTTGACTTTAGCGGACGAGACGCCATTAATGCTCCTAGCGGCGGGTTTGATGTCAATAATATTTTTATTGGAGCAGAAGGCAGACTAGCAACCGAAGAGGAACTAGCAGCAATTTTTGGTTCTGGTTATGACTCTAGCTTGACTGCTGGCAGCGACGCTTGTGTATTTTGTGGAGAGGATCACTCTGGACATAATCATAGTAGTGCAGCCTTTCAACTCGATCCTAATGATCCTACTGTGGCAGGGATCAAAAGTGATCGCACAGCTAGGGGAATTTATATCGGTTACGAACCAAGGACCAATACTTGGGAAATTCGGGTTTCTTCTCCCGCTAATGAATTAGTTCGCGTTGCCGTAGAGTCCGACCAAGAAATTACAAATCTCAGCGAAATCAACTTTACTTCTGCTGATCCCAACAATTTGGCATTATCCGATCAGTTTTTGGTCTATGATCCCGTTTCTGGAGAATATCAAGATCTTACTGTAGCTGCTGGTTTAGATGCTCCTACTTTATCTCAATCAGCAGTAGCTGCGGATTTTGACAATGATATGGATCTAGATATCTACATTGCCAATGCCTATCCCTCCTTTAACCAACCCAACATTCTCTACGAAAATGATGGCAACGGTAACTTCACCAGAGTAGAGTTGGCTGCCGGTGCAGCTGGCTCAGAAGTAGGAATTCACCGTTTAGATTTTGAGGTCGGCCAGAGACTTGCGATCGCGGATTATGATAATGATGGTTTTGTCGATATTTTGGCAGGTTCTACCACAGCCAGATCCCCTCGCAAAACTTATTTGGGGACCCCGACTCAACTATTTCGCAACGAGGAAGGGATCAACGGCAATACAAATAATTGGCTACAAATCGATCTCCAAGGAATCCAATCCAACCGTGATGCGATCGGTGCACGAGTTCTTATAACTACCCCAGATGGCGTAACTCAGGTAAGAGAACAAAATGGTGGCACGCACGTATTTGCCCAAAATAGCTCTCGTTTGCATTTTGGCCTAGGACAAAACGAAACAATTAGTTCTCTAGTCGTGCAATGGCCATCAGGAGAAGTAACCACTCTAAATAACGTAGCTATTAATCAAATTATTGATATTGTCGAAAACTTTCCCAGCATCATCACTGGTGATAGTGGGAACGATTCCCTCTTAGGAGGGACCCAAAGCGATCAAATTCTGGGACTAGACGGGAATGACACCTTAATTGGGGCGAATAACAACGATAGCTTAGAAGGTGGAACAGGGGATGATAGCTTAGTTGGTGGAAACGATAACGACACCCTAATCGGTGGATCTGGTAGAGATACATTGATTGGCGGAAGCGGAAACGATCTTCTTAATGGAGGAGGCTGGCGAGATTCTCTCCAAGGCAATAATGGTACGGACACCTTATTTGGAGGAGACGGTGACGACACCTTAAGTGGTGGTGCAGATCAAGATGTTCTCAGCGGAGAGAACGGAAATGATTCCTTACTTGGGGGAACAGGAAATGATGCCCTCAATGGAAATGATGACAACGATACACTCTATGGAGAGGCTGGTTCAGACACTCTCGATGGTGGTAGTGGAAATGACCTTTTAGGAGGAGGGGAAGATAACGACTTACTGCTGGGAGGAACAGGCCAAGATCTGCTTCGTGGAAATAGAGGAAGAGACACTTTAGAAGGAGATTTCGGCAACGATACGCTCAATGGTAATGAAGGGGATGATATCCTCTCTGGTGGTGCTGATGACGATATCTTAGTCGGAGAAGGTGGTGCTGATGTCCTTGATGGTGGAGCCGGCAACGATACGCTACGTGGCAGCAACGGAAATGACATCTTAGATGGTGGGGATGGAAGTGATCGCCTTATTGAGTTTAATAACTCTGATTTTATTCTCACCAATACGCAGTTAATCGCTAGGGGGACTGATAGCATTAGCAATTTTGAATCAGCTCGACTAGTTGGTGGAACGGGGAATAATCTTCTTGATGCCAGTACTGTTACCGAGCTTGAATTAGTTCTAGAGGGTGCAGCAGGGGATGACACTTTATTTGGCGGAACGCAAAATGATACTCTCAAAGGTCTGAACGATGACGATTCGCTCCAGGGACAAGATGGTGATGACAGCATCCTAGGAGGAAACGGCAACGATACCCTCACGGGTAGTCAGGGAAATGACACTATATTTGGCGGCAATGGAACTGATTTACTATTTGAATCTGCTGATACTGACTTTAGATTAACCACCACTCAGCTAACTTCTACCGCTACAGGTATAGACCGCCTGGGAGGAATTGAAACAGCTCACCTAATAGCAGTTGCGAGTAGTGCCAATCGCATATTTAACGCTGATGGGGCAAATATCCAAGTCACGCTAGAAACTGGTAGTGGTAATGACACAGTTATTGGTGGCGCGAGAAATGATATTTTGAGCAGTGGAGCCGGCAACGATACTCTTCGCGGCAATAATGGTGATGACTATCTAGATGGCGGAGCCGGCAATGATACTTTGGTTGGCAGTGGTGGAAACGATACCTTAGTTGGAGGAACTGGAAGCGATCGCTTTAACTTCAATTCTTTAAGCCATGCTGAAGACAACATTGTTGATTTTGCTCCAGGTAGTGATCGCCTGAATATCTCTGCTAGCGGTTTTAATGGAGGATTGACAGCCAATAGATTCCTTAATGCTGACCAATTTACTCTTGGTACTACAGCTAACGATAGTAGCGATCGCTTTATTTATGATAGTGATAGTGGCAGATTATTTTTTGATGCCGATGGCAACGGTAGCAATTCTCAAATTGTAATAGCCAATTTAGATAATAGAGCAGCCATTACCGAACAGGATATTTTCATCACAGCTTAATTGTTGATGACTACAGTTAAATAATGCAAAATTAGCTAATCTGAATAAACCGAGCGAACAATCCAACTAGAGTTACTAAAGTAAATAATCAATTAGGGTAAGACAATGCCTGCCTTGACGAGGATCGATTAGGTGTTGGTCAAGCAGTCCACCATAGAGTCAAAAAAATATGCCTCCCATCAATAGACGAAGGAAGGCATATTTCTAACAAAATCAATCAAAAAACTTTAAAACTAATCGGTAATCTAACTAGCTTTATAGAAAGTAACATCGCGATCTTTAGTTGCCCAAAACATAGTGTGGATTTTTTCTACAGCTTCCATCAACTCATTAGCATGTTGTTGGCTAACCTCTACCTTACAAGCAGAGCAAAGTTTAGCTGCTTTCCAAAAAGTATCGTGTAGATCGGGATACTTTTCTAGATGAACAGGCTTAAAGTAGTCAGTCCAAAGAATCAAGAGATCTTCCTTAGTTTTTTGTGCTTGCTCTTCTTTAATCGCAATATAACGAGAAAGAGTGTTTTGGTAAGCAGCAGTTGCAGCAGCATCACCAGAACTAGGAGCTTCTAGAGCCAAAATTTTCTTAGTCATCGAAACGACTGCTTCAGCAGTGATTCTAGCAGCAGCAGGATCGTATACACCACAAGGCCCATCGCAGTGTGCGCTTACTTCTGGAGCAGGAAACCAAGCAGAAATCTTGGCAATAAATTGTTTCAACATAATGTCAATGATTTTAGTAAACGAGTAAAGTGTATTCTCCTCGATATAGCTTAGTGCGATCAGGGCAATGTTTGCAATGAGCAGCAGATTTTTTTAAGGTCGCCACTGCTAATTAGACTCTACTCACCAGGAGTAACGCTATCGATTACCTCTAAACTGCCATCTTCTTTAACCTGCCAGACATCATAACTACCGACGACATCACCATTAGAATCAATATCAACATTACCACTAGCACCTTGATAGTTAATGTCTTCACCCTTACGGATTAGCTCCATTGCTTCGCAAGGATCGGTAACTTCTGTGCCAGGAGCATTAGCTACCTCTAGAATTCTACTGTTGATCGCTTCGCCTGTATTGGCATCAGCAGCCTCTGCTGCCAACATCATTAAAACGGCTGCATCCCAACTATGAGGCACAAATGCCGTAATCTCTTTCTTAGTTTTTTCTTCCCATAAAGTAGTGAGATTCGCTAATGCCTGACCATCAGCACCAGGAACAGTACCTAACGCACCACTAATAATTGATTTACCATCAGCGGTTTTACCAACCTGACGGACAAAGTCTTCGGAATAAACACCATCAGTCAGTAAAACGGTTACACCGTCACTCAACCCCTGCTCAAAAGCAGACTTTAAAAGTACACTTCCTGTTTCGGTATAGAGTACTGCTGCTACGGCATCTGGCTTTGAGCCAAAGGCTGCCTTAGCCTCACTGTCTAGGGTTGGGGCTTTAGGATCATAGCGGACAGGGCTACCTTTAGTAGAAACTTTCCCCCCATTTTTTTCAAAGGCCGTGACAAATTCTTGTTCAAAACCGACACCATAATCATTATTAATGGCTACAGTGGCAACATTTTTAAACCCTTGTTTGCTTGCTAAAGCTGCTAGAGCTTGGGCTTGGTAGGTATCAGGGGGAGCAGTACGTGCCCAATAACCCTCGAACTCTCCTTTGGCGGCACGATCAGTAAAGACAGGACTAGTACTGCCTGGAGAAACTAACATGACCTGATTTCTGACTGCTATATCCACCGCAGCACCAGAAACACTGCTGGCAAATGCCCCAACTACACCTGCTACTTTATCTACTTCTGTCAGCTTGGTCATCGCAGTAATACCAGCACTGGGATCGGTCTGACTATCTTCTGTTACCAAGGCAACGGGAGAATCATTAACCCCATTGCAGGCGTTAATTACATCTACAGCAAGTTTTACGGCAACTGGCATATTTTGACCAATAGAAGAAAGATCACCAGTAGTAGGGAATAAAGCCCCTAACTTTAACCCAGACCCGTTTGAAACATTATTGCTGTCTCCAGTATCGGGAGCCTGACAGGCAGTTAATGAAAGGATGGTTGCAACTGAGGCCAAAGTTTTCCAGCTAAGAAAATGCTTTTTTCCTTTGTCTAAAGACATAGTTAATTAAATTTTCCCTATAGTTAGTTCTGCTGACACAGATTCTAGCTATATTTTCCAAAACGTAAAGCAAAACACATAAAAATAGCAGTGTTGTTACAACACTGCCTACTGCTCATGAGATATATCTTTCACTATCAGTTCACCATATGAGCCTCTAACATTACTCATACTGCTCGCACATATCATGCGGATGGCGAGACTCGAACTCGCAAGGCGTGAGCCACACGCCCCTCAAGCGTGCGTGTCTACCAATTCCACCACATCCGCGGATTTCGAAGCCAATCATAGCATAGTTATGACTGCTGTACCAACTCTTATATCAGACCTAAATCAGAAATTGTTGGATCTGCTATCACATCCTCAGTCGTAGCTGCAGCCCAATTGCTATAGTCAGTTAGTAACTGAGCGAGTAGTCTCTGCTTAATTCGACTAAGAATCCCTTTGAGTAGATTATTACCTGTACCTTCTATGATCACTTTAGGAGTAAATACCATAGCTTTTGGAACATCTACTCCAACTTCTAAATCTGCCTGACCTTCAAGAATTGTTTGTTCACCCTGCTTTACTGGTGCCAAAATTCCTTTGAGGTTGAGAGCAAAACGACGATTAATATAATCGATACCTTTGATTTGGCAAGCCTCAGATTTCAGATAAACTCTACCTGCATTATCAGACCAGACCTTGAGTGTAACTATAGGTTGAAAATGATATACTCCCATAAAACTAATGGGGCGCATTTTCAACTCATAAAGGTCTTCCCCCAATTTTTGCATTAGTTGCGGATTTGCGATCGCATTTACTAATCTTTGAGGCTGACGTAAATAATGCTGAATTGGAATTTGAGCTTGAGGAACTAGTATATTTACTGATTCTGTTGCTTGGAAACGGGCATACATAAGTGAATTAACTTAAATCTTTGCTGTCTCTAGATTTTAAGTTACAGTTTGACCAAAAAGAATACCTAAGTAGACATATTCACATTTCCTGTAATATTTCGGAGCTTTTATCAAGCTTATGACAATTTCTTTAGCTCATTTGGGTCCTGTAGGGACATATTCAGAAAGTGCAGCACTTGCTTATGGTAAATGGCTAGAGGAAATTAATCAGCAATCTTTTATTCTCTGTCCTCAACCTAGTATCGCCTCAGCCCTGAGTGCAGTAGCGAATAATAAGGTCAACTACAGCATCGTCCCTGTAGAAAATTCTATTGAGGGAACGGTAAATATCACTCTAGATAAGCTTTGGCAGAATAAACAGCTCAAAATTCTGCGTGGTTTAACCATTCCCATTGTGCATTCACTACTTTCCTATAGCGATCGCTTAGAAGCAATTAAGACCGTCTATTCTCATCCTCAAGCTTTGGGCCAATGCCAAAAATGGCTAAGTAGCAACCTTCCCCAAGTACAATTAATTCCTGCTAGTTCAACTACTGAGTCACTAAAACTTTTAGCTGATGAGCCTACTGCTGCTGCTATTTCTTCAGCTCGGGCAGCTCAAATATACGAAATTCCAGTCTTAGCCTCAAAAATCAATGATCGCCCTGATAACTGTACCCGTTTTTTGGTAGTAGGAGATTCTTCTAATGATTCTGGGAGCTATCTTTCTCTGGCTTTTTCTCTCGAAAAGAATGTCTCGGGAGCTTTGGTCAAACCCTTACAAATTTTTGCCGAAAGACAAATAAACCTCAGCAAAATCGAATCTCGCCCGACAAAGCGCTCCCTTGGAGAGTATATCTTTTTCCTAGAATTAGAAGGTAGCTTACAAGAAACCAAGATCCAATCCGCCCTAGCCGAATTGTCACAATACACTGAAGAGCTAACTATCTTTGGAAATTACGATTTGATTACCACTGTTTAATCAAATCTACTAATTGAACTCAGTAGGGCGATCGCAATAAGCTATCAATTAAGTCTAATCAGATAACTTGTTAAATTCTGTTGGCAATTAGCAAAAATTGTTGCAAATAGGAAACGAGACATTTATCATTAGCAATAGCCAGAACTAATTGACATTCCTAATAACTGCTATGCCTCAGTACACCGCAGACTCTCTCAAGGCAGAACTAAATTCCCGGGGTTGGCGTATGACCCCTCAAAGAAAGAAAATTCTTCACGTTTTTCAAAATCTACCAAAAGGAGATCACCTTAGCGCAGAGGAATTACACGATCTATTAGAAGAAAGAGAGGAAGGGATCAGCCTATCCACGGTTTATCGTAGTGTAAAACTGATGACCAGAATGGGAATTCTACGTGAGCTAGAATTAGCAGAAGGACACAAACATTACGAGATAAATCAGCCTTATCCACACCATCATCACCACATAGTTTGTATCCAATGCAATAAAACTATTGAGTTTAAGGACGACACGATACTTAAGCATAGTCTCAAGCAATGCCAGAAAGAAGGATTTCAGCTTATTGACTGTCAGTTAACAGTAATGACAATTTGCCCCGAAGCTTTACGCATGGGATGGCCTTCTGCATTGCCAACTGAATGGTGTTGTAGCAGAGTTCTTTCAGAAAGAGGGTAAGCCAGTCAGTGCTCAGGAAAAAGCACCTAACCAAACACTACCAATGAGGATCTAGGAAACCAAATAATAGCTAAAGGGCAATTTTGGGTTTTTTACCTAGTAACCCTGTCATTAACTGAAGAGCAAAAAGCTTCAGAGGTTTAACTCTTTTCATCAACCACAAACCTAGACGGCGTACAGCTACAATCGGCAACCAATTATTTGAGAAGAAACGATCTAAGAAGTCAGTAAAGCCTAAGATTGCTAGGTTCTGCTGCTTACGCCATTTTTCATAGCGTTGCAAAACAGCAATAGAGCCAATATCTTCGCCATTTTCTGCTGCTTCTGTCAGGATTTGTGCCAAAGTCGCAGCATCTCGAATACCCAGGTTTAAACCTTGGCCACCGACAGGATGACAACAATGAGCAGCATCTCCGATCAAAGCCAAACGGCTTCGAATATAGCGATCGCACTGCATAAGTTGTACTGGGAAAATAACACGCTCACTTACTAGCTCTAAATCACCTAATAATCCACCAGTGTAGTAACTTAACTCTTGTAAGAATTCAGCTTCACTTAAACCCTGCAAATCTCTAGCTCTGGCATGAGGGTTGGTCCAAACTATCTGACAACGATTACCTGGCAAGGGTAAAATCCCCATCGGCCCTGTTGCCCAAAAACGTTCAAAAGCAATGTCATTCTGTGGAGCGGTATGCTTGATCGTAAAAGCAACACAAGATTGCCAATATTTCCAACCACGAGTTGCAATCCCTGCCAAAGAACGAATGTGCGATCTTGCCCCATCCGCACCAATGACAAGCCTAGTATGGAAACTCTGAGTTGTTTGATCTATCTTCGTTGTAACCAGACTAAAATCTTCTTTCTCAGTAACATCGATCACCTCAGCAGGACAGATCCAGTTCACGTTCTCTTTACTCTTGAGATAGTCTTGTAAGACAGTCAAAACCACATTGTGCTGGGCTACGTAGCCCAAATAATCTGTTCCTAAATCTTCCTTACCAAAAGTAACTATCTGAGAAAAATCAGCATCCGAAAGTCGGATATGGCGAAACTTACCGATATGAGGCAAAATCTGCTGCCATACTCCTATTCCTTCATAAATACGACTCGAAAGAATTGAAAAGGCGTAGGCTTGGGTTCTCGCTGCTGCCACTTCAAGAGGTTTAGCTTCGATCAAGCTGATTTGTAAACCAGAATCAGCAAGAATCGCTGCCAAGGTAGTCCCAACTATCCCTCCACCAACGATTGTGACATCGCATGTATTGTTGCGATCAAGATTACTTTCCACTTGGGAGACAGAACTATTTTGTTGCTGAACGGTCATTACTTCGCTGAAAACGTAGATTTATCTGGATTTGTTAATTGTCTGTATTATATCGAAATAAGCTCTAGGAAGCTGGAACGGTAATTAACCTGGAACTTATAACTTAAGCTTTTTTTGAGTTCTGCGATCGCCTTACATAGATAATCAGCATTTAAAGATAGTGCTCTTAGGAAGGAAAAGTACACTCAAACATCATGAGACAAATAATGGTAATGTTCGATTACTACAATCCTCCCATTGCAGAAGTGCCAACTGATGATTATGGGCTACGCTACCCAAAATACTCAGAACTTCCACCCATTTCTGACGAGCTGAAAAAGCTGATTGCTCAGCAAAGAGAAATATATGATGCAACTTTTGATGAGAAAGATCCAGGTAGATCTGGTTTTGCATCAGACTTAGAAGAACAAGAATTTACTAAAATACAAGTTACTATTGTTGAAAGATTACGACAAGAATTACCCAATGATTTCGATATTTCTTTGCGATAATCTTTTGATAGTCAGGTGAGATCTGATCGAAACCTAAGCAGCAGTATTTCAAGGTTAGTCAAGATACGAAACTAACTTTCGACTAGAATTTTAGCTTCTAGTCTTTTCTATCTTCTTCTAGGTACTTCGTAAGTAAAGAAATCATATGCCAGTTTTGTCTGAGGAAAAATAGCTCTGGCTTCTTGCTTGAGGTCGCTTAGTTGGAGATTATTTCCTGGAGCATAGCGAGGACTAAAGTGTGTCATTATTAGCTGTTTGACCCCGGCTAATAGGGCTACTTGGGCTGCCATAGTTGAGGTAGAGTGCAACCGCTCAAAAGCCATTTCTGCATCTTGATGAGCAAAAGTTGCTTCATGAATTAGGACATCCGCATCCTGAGCCAACTCCACCGCTGCATCACAAAATACTGTATCGGTGCAATATACAACTTTTCTCCCTACCTCTGGTTCACCACAAAGCTTTTTGCCGTCAATTTTTCTACCATCTTCAAGAGTAACGGTTTCACCTTGCTTGAGTCTGCCATAAACTGGCCCAGGGGGAATCTTGAGGGCCTTGGCTTTCTCCAGATTAAATCTCCCTGGACGGTCTTTTTCTTCAATGCGATAGCCATAAGCAGGAACACGGTGCTTGAGTAGCTTACAGTACACAGCAAACTGATTATCTTCGTAAACTAATCCAGGCTTCACTTGATGCACTCGCAAGCGTTTACCCAAATTCATATAGGAATACTTTGCCGAAGCCTGTAAATATTCTGCTAATCCAGAAGGTCCGTAAAGGTCGATCACTTGTCCTTTGCCCGCCAAACCACTACTAGCGATGGTTCCCATCAAGCCAAAAATATGATCTCCATGCATATGGGTCACAAAAATCTTGCTAATCTGGGAACTCTTGATTTCGCTACGTAACAGCTGATGTTGGGTTCCTTCACCACAGTCAAATAACCAAACCTCCGCTTTCTGGGGAAGTCTTAAGGCCACGCTAGAAACGTTACGAGCTCTAGTAGGAACTCCCGAACTCGTACCAAGAAAAGTAATTTCCACTATCTGTGCTGTATTGATCTGCGTTCTGTATCTGAGATGTCCCTAAATTATAAAACGTTGCGACCACACAGCAAGTGCAACCGCAACGCTCTACATTTAAAAATGCTTATTTATATTTAAGACCTTTATATTTGCTGGCCTCATTTGAACTTATGTATAGAATCTCAGGTATTTCTTCATTTCTTTGTTTCCGTAATCTTTTCTTTATATTCTCTTTCTTTGAGCTTCTTATCTTTATGTAAATTTATGTGCGATCGCTAACTAAAGAGATCCCCAGTTTTTGTGTTAGCCAAACCTCAAAATTGCGAATAGGAAAAGCTCTTTCTGCGATCGCAGGATCTACCATTGGGTCTACCAGCACAGTAAACATGCCCAAACGATTGCCAGCTACAATGTCAGTAAATAAGCGATCACCAACCATAGCAACATCTGTAGAATCAAGATTCATTGCTGCGGCTGCTTGCTGTAGTTTTTTGCGTGAAGGTTTTTTTGCCCCTAAAAAATAGGGAAGGTCAAGGTTCTTAGCAATAGTACCAATACGATTACGGCTCAAATTATTACTAACCAACCAAATTTGAGCAACTTGTTTCATTTGCTCTGCCCAACGTGCCAACTCTGGGGTAATCTTTGTCTCGTGAATCGGCACGAGAGTTTCATCCACATCCAAAATCAAACCTTTAATCTGATTTTTAGCAAGAATTTCGGGAGTAAGCTTAGTGACAATTCCCCCAAGAACCAAATCTGGTTGTAGTAGTAGTCTTTTCGACATATGAACTATTTGCTTTAACTATATATTTATGACAATAAATCACTTGAGACGCAAAAATGCACCCTAGAATGATATAGGTTTTTGGCGGTAAAAGTAAGTAAGGTAAGCATTGATACATCGAAATCCCTTCAAACAAAGCAGAATTCTAAGAAATGTTTCTTTAAACCTTGCCTGTCAGTTAAGTTCTGTATCTTGTGAGAGGGGCAACATTGTTCCCGAGATATATTGTTAAAATTGGTAAAGAAGCAAAAGTTAAGATACTAAGTAGAAAAATTATGGGGCGTGTTGGGGTTTTATTACTAAATTTGGGCGGGCCCGACAAGATAGAGGATGTCCGTCCGTTCCTTTACAATTTATTTTCTGATCCAGAAATTATTCGTTTACCAGTAAAGGCGCTACAAAAGCCTTTGGCATGGCTTATTTCTACTCTTAGAGCGAAAAAATCGCAAGAGAATTATTTGGAAATTGGCGGTGGTTCTCCCCTGAGAAAAATTACTGAGGATCAGGCGGAAGCACTAGGTGCAAAGTTAAGAGAGTTGGGGCAAGACAGCAAAGTCTATATTGGCATGCGCTATTGGCATCCCTTTACGGAAGAAGCGATCGCACAGATCAAACAGGATGGCATCGATGAATTAGTGATATTACCTTTATATCCTCAGTTTTCTATCAGTACTAGCGGTTCTAGCTTCCGTGTCCTTGAAGAAATGTGGCAAGAAGATCCAGAACTTCAGAAGATTAAGTACACTCTGGTTCCTTCTTGGTACGATAACCAAGGCTACCTCGATGCAATGGCCGACTTAATTGGTAAAGAGCTAGACAAATTTGAGAATCCTGAACAAGCTCAGATCTTTTTTAGCGCTCATGGCGTACCTGTGAGCTATGTTGAAGAGGCAGGGGACCCTTATCAGAAAGAGATTGAGGAATGCACTAAGCTAATCATGCAAACTCTCAATCGTCCCAACAAACACGTTTTGGCATATCAAAGTAGAGTAGGACCTGTTGAGTGGCTACAGCCTTATACAGAAGATTCTCTTGAAGAGTTGGGGGAAAAAGGAGTTAAGGATCTAGCTGTTGTTCCGATTAGTTTTGTTTCTGAACACATCGAAACTCTACAAGAAATTGACATCGAATATCGTGAACTGGCAGAAGAATCAGGAATCGAGAATTTCTATCGCGTCCCTGCTTTAGACACCAATCCTACTTTTATCAAGTCCTTGGCAGAAATCGTTGTTGACGCGCTTGATTCTCCTGCTTGTCAGTTTGGGGAGGTAACTCACCCCAAAGAGAATATGAAAATGTACCCCCAAGAAAAGTGGCAATGGGGGATGACAACCGCGGCAGAAGTCTGGAATGGTCGCTTAGCGATGTTAGGCTTTATCGCTTTGATTGTCGAACTCGTTAGCGGTAATGGACCCCTTCACATGGTGGGACTACTTTAGTTTTGATTTTTCCTAGGCCTAATTTGTTCTGGGAACTAGTTCTTATTTTTACCAATACGACTATCTAATATAGCGAGGGGTATTTCATAGAATTTCCCCCTCGCTATGCTGTTTTTTATCACAATAAAGCTAGTCATTACGCTGAAATCGCGATCTCCATTAGCATCAAGACATTTGCAAGCGAACAATAGTTACAGGGTTAAGAGGCGACAGACGAGTTAGATTAGTGATCGCAGTAGAACGTGAAACTTGTACTTGAAGCAAGGAATATTGCCAACTGTTTTGCTTAGACCAGGCCACAATTTCTGTCAGATTTTCGATTGTGGCAACGGCCAGAACAATAATACCTGTAGCAGCAATTCTTGCTTGGCAAACATCGAGAATCTTTTCGAGGTTGCCGCCACTACCACCAATAAAAACCCGATCTGGCATTGGTAATTGAGCTAAAGCTTGAGGTGCTTTCCCTGAGATCGGCTGAACATTTGTTACCTTAAAACGATCACTATTTCTGGCAATCAAATCAACTGCGATCGCAGATTTTTCTAGGCTATAAATCCTGGCAGAAGGAACTAGACGTCCTATTTCAATCGATATCGAACCAGTTCCCGCCCCAATATCCCAAATAGTTTGCTCTGGTAGTAAGGCCAACTCGCTCAAAATCAAAGTACGGATTTCCTTTTTGGTAATCAAACCAGGGCGATCGCTAAAGCTAAGAAAATCATAATCTTCAATTCCCAGTAGGGGTAGATGTGTCAGATCCAGATCTGCCTTGCTGTCTTGCCTGATCAGAATAACTAGATTCAAGCGACTAAAGCTATCTTCAGGTAAATCTGCCAGTTCCTTAATTACCTCAGGTTCAAAACTTTGGATTTTGGCATCGGCAAAAGTGAGATCCTGACAAACAATAAACTTATAAGAAGTAGTGAGCTTTAGAGACAAATAAAGCTGAGCCAGCGCAACAGGATTAAATTTATGGTCAGTAAGTACGGCAATTTTTGAAGCTCCTTGCTTCCAACACCTAACTAGTTCATCGCAGTCCCGTCCATGAAGACTGACCAAACGAGCATCTTGCCAAGGCAATCTAAGCTGGCTAAAAGCCAGCTGCACCGAACTTAGATGAGGATAAAAATTGAGTTTGTCGTTAGGAACTTTGGCAACTAAAAGTCTACCCAAACCAAAAAAAAGTGGATCGCCAGAAGCCAAAATAACTACTCGCTCTCCTATTAAGGCCTTTTCTTTGGCCGAGTTGAGATCTCGCTCCAAATCTTGAAGCACAATTTTCTCTGCTGGATGTTCCTCAAAATAGCTTAGATGACGCTTTGCTCCAGCTAAGACTGTTGCCCGTTGAACGATACTATCTACATATTCACTAAGTCCCAGTCTGCCATCCAGACCAATTCCCACCACATTAATCTCTTTCATGCCAGACAGTATCTACCTTGAAGTTAGTAGTTAATTTTGTCTGCTTTTAGAGTCAAGAGAAACAAAATTTTGGGGTAACTTTAGTTTTGTAGTTTTGCGCCTGGAAAGAATAGAGCGATCGCTTTTTAATTATCAACAATCAATTTTTGATAGGCAAAGTACAACACCACACCCAGGATTGCCACCATCAATAAACTACTAATCAGATGTAGCGCAAAATTAAGAGCTGTCACACCAAGCCATAAACCAGCGACACCGACCACTAACTTGCCTCCAGGAGATAGGCTTTTAAACTTCTCGACCCCCCGATTTAACCAAGAATATACCTTAGCGATTAATTCCGACTCATCTTGATTATCAGCAATCTCGGTATAGACAGTTTTGACTTTTTCTTGAGCACTAGCCTGTTTTTGTCTTAACTCAGCCTCTAATTCTTCTAGCCTGGTCTTAATATTCTGCTCTTGGTTGTTGCTCATAGTGAAAATCACTTAACTCTTTCATCTCTATTCTATAAGTAACAAAATTCAATTGTTTGAGTTAATAGTTAATTGTTGATGATGAATCAGCCATCTTCAAAACAACCTAGAGAATAAATCAATATATCTAAGAAGCAGCAGCAAATTCTAGCTTAACTGGGGATTTTTGCCAAAATTGTAGTATCTGTTGACTGACTTCGTAAGGATAAAAGTAATGAAAAAAATGATTTCCCTGAGAACATGTCCAGATCTGGTCTTCCGACTTGAGATATGGTTGCCAACCTTGCAGAGAATTGTAATCGATGATCGTATCATTCTGATTACCACAAACTAATAAAGGCGGAGTAATCTGACAGTTAGGGACTTTGACCAGTTGATATAGAGAATGGGGTGAAGGAGAAGTCTTGAGATCTTGTTGCAAAATTCGGCTTAGGCCTTTGGTATTGTATTGATTTTGTTTACCAAAGATTTTATGTACCATTTGTGCCAAAATAATGCGATCGCTACAAGGTAAAAATCCTCGCATTGCATAGTAGTGAGATTGCCAATCGATCGCAGGATGACAGCCCACTCCAAGTAAAGTTAGAGATTTCACTTTCTCAGGGTATTTTCGAGCATAAAGTAAACCCAATAGACCCCCCGTACTGTGACCGATTAAGTCAACGGGACGCTCAAGAGAATCAAGATAGTTAGTCAAATAATCGAGAGCTATTTGGTAAGAACTAGGTTCATCCTGGTGTTGATAATATTCCCAACGAGCGACGGGCTTATCTTGAGATAAACGATGCAATAACTTGTTATCAAATCTCTGAAAGCTATGGTTAGCTGCAATCCAAACGCGGTCTACTGATGCTGGCATGATAATTATTCGTTTATTGGTTTAAAGAATTTTTAGAGAAATTAGATATTAGTTTTTGCTGACTGCTGTGGCATTAGACCCATTTTTGGCTTTAGTATGCTGCCAGTTACTAAAGGTGCACTGACAATTACTTTGAAAATCTCGACAGCCAATTGCTTCTTCTGAAAGAGCAGTCATCGGATTGAGGGGACACTTTAAACGATAATCCCCAGTGAAATAAGCACAGTTACTACAAGGGATTTGGTGCAATCTTTTGAGATTAGTAACCCCTTCTTGGAAAACATAGGTTACTCGATACAAAATAGAACCAATAACAACTATCCAAAAACCTACACAAAGTAAACTATGTAGCATAACTGTTTGTGGTGATTAGATTTTAATAAAAAGCCAAGAAAAAGCAGAGATAACGATATCTATGGCAATTAGCATGATCATCTCTGCTTGAGAATACAGAAGGAGAAAACTAACTCTGAGATTAGAAGTACTTTTTGTATTGTCGGTACAACCCAATCTCACAAGCAAAACTTTTAAATACCAAATTCGGATTTTAACTGACTACTCCATTGTTGGATTCGAGATTCGGTTAAATCCGATTGGTTATCTTCATCGAGAGCAAGCCCAACAAACTTACCACCTTTATCTGCTTTAGAGGCTTCGTGTTCATAGCCATCGGTAGACCAATAGCCGATAGTCTGGCCACCTAAAGAAGAGATTTTTGCTTCAAGAGTTCCCATGGCATCTTGGAAATTTTCTGAGTACCCCACTTGATCGCCAGTACCGAAATAAGCAACTTTTTTACCACTAAAGTCGATACTGTCTAACTCTTCAAAAAAGCCATCCCAGTCGGATTGCAATTCGCCAATATCCCAAGTCGGCGAGCCAATAACTAGATAGTTATAGTCAGCAAAGTCACTATCAGTAACATCGGCTATGTCATGTATTTTGACCACACTATTACCACCAAGTTCTGCTTGAATCATTTCTGCTACAGTTTCGGTTTTGCCTGTAGTCGTACCGTAAAAAAGGCCAATTTTTGTCATGAGGTTATACCTGATCGGTGTAATGATTATGGACGGTAGCTAATTTCTATTGAAACTTAATCTTAATAAT
>CAZSEZ010000058.1:0-18733 GCA_964606015.1 uncultured bacterium | reverse complement strand
AGTTCATTAATAGGGAGATAATCAAATTAATTGAAAGATAAATAAAAATTAAAATCAGTAAAATTTCTACCGCTTTTCCTGTTTGGTTAGAAATAGTATTAGAAATTGCATAAACATCGTTATAGCCGATCGCGATCGCTAAACTAGAATTCTTAGCTAGATTAAGAAATTCACTAGTCAGAGGAGGAATCATAACTCTTAAGGCTTGAGGAAAAACAATCAACTGCATTACCAATCCTGATTCTAAGCCCAAAGCTCGTGCCGCCTCCCATTGCCCTTTATCAACTGACTGAATCCCTGCTCTAACAACTTCTGCGATAAAGGAAGCAGTATAGACACTTAAGCCAATCAGAAGAGTTGCTAATTCAGGACTTAGATTCATCCCCCCACTAATAGTATTGTCCACATACTGGGGCATGCTCCAAGTAACACCCAAGAAAAAAGCCAAGATTGCTACCAACACACTAGCGAACATTAGATAGAGCCAGTTTTGTCCCGATGATCCTTGCAGTCCCAGTACCTTGATTCTCTGCTGCCAACAAATAACAATTCCTAGAACAGCTCCAAAAACAAGAAATAAAGCAAGAGTCGTTTGAAGATCAATCTCAACCCAAGGTAGACTAAGACCTCTATTGGAGAGAAATATTCGGTTTCCCAGATTTATAGCATTCTCAATTTTAGGAAGTTTGAGAAAAACAGCAAAGTACCAGAAAAAGAGCTGTAATAGTAACGGAGTATTCCGCAATAACTCTATGTAAATGCCAGCTAACTTACTTACCAGCCAATTGTCTGATAAACGAGCAATACCCACACTAATCCCAAGAACTGAAGCAGCTATAATCCCTAAAAACATTACCTTCAGAGAATTAAGTAATCCTACTACTATTGCCTTAGAATAAGAGTCGCTAGCACTATAGTCTAAAGGTGCATTAACAATGTCAAAAGAAGCTGTACGGCCCAAAAAGTCAAACCCAAAATCCAGTCCCAAACGCTGAAAATTACGACTCAGATTACTTCCCAGATAAATCATAGTAGTTATTATTATGATCAAAACAAATAACTGGACTATGAGATTTAGATTTTTGGCACTACGCCAAAAAGGAGTTTTTCCTGGAGCCATAAAACAAATAAGCGGAAGAGTCAATCCCTAGATTATCGCTAAAGATTGACCCTTCCGCCCAACAATTACTTCTTTTTCCAGCTAATTAAAATTAATCCCAAACTGGCTTGACACTCTTAACAATCTCCACAATTTCATTACGACACTTGAAAAGCCACCAACCACCTATGATGAGAGCTTGCCAACTGTACAACAACTCAGGAGCAGATTGAGTAAATGCTGTCGTACTCAAAATCAAAACGAACAGTAACCAACGTAAAAACAGATCTTGAAACTTGGGCCAGTTATTAGCCCCCGCGAAACGATACACAACGTACGTAGTACTTCGAGCAAGAACATGGCCAAGAATAGCACTTATCCCAACTAGATTTATCGGCAGCAGCAACATTAAGCCACAGTAACGACTAAATTGCAGTAAGGGATATAGCCAAATTCGAGTCTGCTTATTGACGTAGTTGTAAACAAAAAATACAAATCTGGAAACTAAAAGAAATCCCAGCCATAGCGGTAGACTAGAAGATAGTCTCTGAGCAAGGATAGAGCTAAGCCCATCTGCATTGAGGAACAAAGCGTCTAACTCAACAAAACCACCCAGAGTAAGCGTACCAACAACGGCAAACAGGATAGCCCAACACCAGGGTTGCCACCACACTACTTTGGTCAACTCACTGTAGTATTTGTCTGAAAGCTTAGGATCCTTCTCGTACTTTGCAGCAACTAGATCATTTTCGTAGTACCCATAGTCGTAAATACACCAAAATGACAGTGTCAACAAAGCGATCGGTAAAATGTTAAGACTTGATGAAAAACTAGCATTAAAGTTACCAAAAGCAAACAAAAGAATTAATAGATCATCCATCAAAATAGTCTTGACGATGTAATTCTCTCCAGGTCGCTTAATTTTGTGAAGATACATTAAAGGAATGTAATAACTCTTAGTAGTTTCTTCACCTCTTGGATATGTTAAAGTCATGTTTCCAAAACTTAATCTTTTATTAAAATGTTAAGCAAAAAATATAATTATTAGTATGTTACGTGTTTCTTTTTGATGAAGTCAAGCATCATAAGATAGATGTAACCTAATTTAGTCAAATCTTTATCTTATTCTTACTCTAAATTCTTAGTTAATAAAATTTTGATGAATATTCCTCTTCTAATTTCTGAAGAACTCCACGTTTCTGAGTCTCAAATATCACGAGTTATTTCTTTAATTACAGAAGGTGCAACAATTCCTTTTATTGCTAGATATCGCAAAGAAATCACAGGATCTCTGGATGAAGTCCAATTACGAACTATTAATAATCGCTTTAGTTACTTTACTGAGTTAGATAAACGCAAGACAACAATTCTTGAATCGCTTAAAGTACAAGGGAAAATGACTCCTTATCTACACAACAAAATCAGTAGTTGCTTAGATAAGAAAGTTCTAGAAGATATTTACGCACCTTACAAGCCCAAAAGACGCACCAGAGCAACTATTGCTAAAGAAAAAGGATTAGAAGCGTTAGCCCAATGGATTAGCTCACTCAATCAGCCCAACTCTACAAAGGTATCTTTAAAGCAAGAAGCAGCGAAATATATTGACCAGAAACAAGAAATAAATAGCGTAGAAGCAGCTTTAGCGGGAGCGAAAGATATTATTGCCGAGCAAATAGCAGACAAAGTAGAACTTAGATCCTACTTGCGTCAATATCTATTTGAAAACGGTATTTTTACCTCCAAGATAAATAAAGAGTTTGCTGAAGGAAGTACCAAATACGAAATGTATCGCAATTACCAAAAGCCGATTAGAAGAGTGCCTCCCCACCATCTTTTAGCCTTGTATCGAGGGGAAGCGGAAAAAATTCTAACTATAGATATCGACTTTAATCGCAATGCTTTACTCCAGAAGCTTGAAGATAGAGAAATCAAGACCAAAATAACTAACGTTAAGGAATTTTATAGAGAAGTTATTACCGATGCTTTTAATCGTTTGCTCAAGCCAACTTTGATTCGCGAAATTAGAAAAGACTGTAAACAAAAGGCCGATCAAGAATCCATCAAAACCTTTGCAGCCAATTTACGTAATTTACTATTGGCTGCTCCTGCGGGTATGAAAACTACGATGGCAATCGATCCTGGTTTTCGCACCGGTTGTAAAATTGCAATTCTGGGTAAAACAGGACAGTTTAAAGAGTACACAGCGATCTTTCCCCATTCAGGTAAAGACAAGCAGAAACAATCAATTCAAACGGTCAAAGAACTAATTACTAAGTACAAAATTGAATTAATTGCGATCGGTAATGGGACAGCCTCTAGGGAAACAGACAGTTTTATCACTGAGGTGCTTAAGAACCTAGATTCTAAACCGATCAAAGTTATTGTTAACGAATCTGGGGCATCTATTTATTCTGCTAGCGAAGTAGCCAGAACAGAATTTCCCGACCTTGATGTTACTGTCCGTGGAGCTATTAGTATCGGCAGAAGACTCCAAGACCCACTCGCTGAATTAGTAAAAATCGATCCTAAATCAATCGGTGTAGGGCAATATCAACACGATGTAGATCAAAAACTACTTCAACAAAAGCTGGCTGAGGTAGTGGAAAGCTGTGTAAATTATGTCGGGATAGATCTTAATACAGCTTCAGCTGAGCTTTTAAAATATGTTTCAGGCATAACTCCTGTAATAGCCAATAATATAGTCAACTATCGCAACATTGAAGGAAGATTTACAAATAGGAAACAACTACTAAAAGTAAGTAAGCTAGGAGCTAAGACCTACGAACAATGTGCAGGTTTCTTACGTATCAGAAACGGTGATAATCCTCTAGATAATACGGCAGTTCATCCTGAAAGCTACACTACAGTTCAAAAAATTGTCCAAACATCAGCGATCAACTTAGCCCGATTAAATCAGGAAAATAACCTAAGCCAAAAACTAGATTCTCTGGATCTTCAACAGTTTGTTAGTAATACGATTGGAATACCAACTCTGCAAGACCTCGTAGTCGAACTCAAAAAGCCAGGGCGCGATCCCAGAGAACAGTTTAAATACGCCAAGTTCCAAGCAGGCGTTGAAGAAATTTCTGATCTCAAACCGGAAATGAAGTTGGAGGGAGTAGTGACCAATGTAGTTAATTTTGGTGCATTTGTTGATATTGGAGTTCACCAAGATGGCTTAGTCCACATCTCGAAACTATCCAACCGCTTTGTTTCCGACCCCAATGAAGTAGTCAAGGTAGGAGAGATTGTTAAGGTTACAATCTTGGAGGTAAATCAACAACTCCGTCGTATTAGTTTGTCTATGGTTGATTAGTTTGTGGTTAATAATTTAACAAACTCAACTATGAACCTACCTTTTGACTGACATTTAGGACTAGCTACTTACTAATTAGCATCAACCATCACTCTCAGGTGACTGGGGGTGAATTTGCTCATTTTCTGAAGCTTGAGGATGAATTTGTTCAGCTTCGGGACAGTCTTCTGCGATCGCTATATCAGAATTATACTTAGGTACAGAAGCTAGCTTGCGCATTACTGAGCCAATACTCTCTAGTCTGACCATTTCTTCCCAAGAACATAGTTCTTCGTCCTCCTCTGTTTCGTAGCGAATTGTTACTAAATCACCTTCAAAATCGACAATTTTGCCGTTATCAATCCATCTTTGTTGATCCCGCAAGAATATACAAACTTCATGACCGTTTTGATATAGTTGACCGATCTTGCGGTGTAACATAGGCTTCTCCTAGCTGCGAGCAAAGCTCCTCAAAATTCAAAAACTATTACGTTTTATCTAATTGTTACACAATTTTTTCACAAAATGAGAAGTATAAAAAGATGAGCAAAAGTACGTAAAGCAAACTCAGAGATGGAGAAGTTCAACATCTCTGAGCCATAACTCTCTATACCTATGTCAACTCATCCATCCATAAACTCTCAAGCTAGCCAGGAAGACTTTCAATATGACTAAGAAACTCAAGTAGTTCGTCATCGGTAAGGTGAAGACGCGATCGCTTACCATAGGTACCCAGTAGATAATCTCTACCTTGCTCTTTAGTCCAATTAAGCCTTTTCATCTCCAAATCAATACGATGCTTAATTTCATTGAAATCAAATTCAACAGTACTAGTGTTTGTTTCTGGCATAACTGCTACTTCATTACTAGCGATCACAGGCTGTTCAAAAACATCGGTTGAAGTTTCACTAGGTTGAACCGATTCAGGGGAACTAATAGGTTGGTCAAATATATTAGTTTGAATCTCTGGTTTTACTGTGGTGTTACTAACAGAGGAAACAAGAGGTTCTGATTCTAAAGTCACTGCCGAAGTAGATACTAAGGGAGAACCAGAAACAGATACTTGATCTAGAGTAGTTTCCACAGAGGAACTCGGGACAAAAGTAGACTGCTCTGCAGTTGGAGGAGCTGAATTCAGCTCCTTTTGTGGTGAAAGTAGAGAGGTAGCTGAATTGTGATTGTCACAATTAACAACTCTAAGAGCTCTTTCTCTAGCCTGATCTTCTGCAGCTTCAACTGTATTTGCTGCGGCCAATCCAGTCCCTAAGACCAAATCTTGTTGTTTCGCAGAGACTTTCACGATATACAAGCCACGATCAATCTCAATTAACTCACTAACCAGACTCCCTTGGGGGTAGAAACGATGAAATTGCTGCAACATACAAATTAAACTTATTCAGATAGCTAAATATAATACTGATATACTAACAAACTACTCTAGAGTAAAGACTTGCCAATTGAGCGAAGAAATCTAAAATATAAGTTAAGACCAGCAAGAGCTTTTGTTGTAATTGCAATAACTACAAAACCTTTGCTACCTTGTTATTCGCTCCAGATACGATGACAACATGATCTTAATTCGCTGTAATTGCGATTGAGCTACTGTTGGTGTAACCTAACTCGAAGCAGACTATAAATTTTGCTCAAAAGAGCAATTGGGCCGCTCTTAGCAAGCAATAAGTGATTAGTTACATACCAGAAAACTAAACTTACTCTTACTTATGAAGTCTACTGCGATTTGAGTAGGACCGATACTTACAGTTAATAAACTGCAATCAGCCTAAGGCTACTTTGAGCTGGAGCACATGCCAAGAGAGGATCAAGAAGCAAGAAGTATTCTAGTTTTCCCTCTACTAGAAAAAAGCTACATTTGACTATTTTTGTCGAATTCACATCTTGGTAGACCCGTTACATTTGTTACTAACCAGAAAGGATATTGTTTTAATGGATTTTTCAATCGCTACGTTACTATCTCAGTTTGTGGACGATAAGCTGGTTGCGAGAAAAAACCTCGAAAAAAAATTGGGTTGTGAAGACCAAGCTAGTATTGAAAAGCTGGATATTATCTTAGATGCTCTTGAACGTACAAGTGTAATTACAAAAGAAAGAGGCAAGTATCGCAAACTAGAAGAAGAAGGAACGGTCGAGGCCAAACTACGTTGTTCAAGTAAAGGGTTTTGCTTTGCTATCCAAGACGATGAAGAAGCAGATGATATCTACATCAGAGAAAGTCACCTTAGCAATGCCTGGAATGGAGATCGCGTCTTAGTCAAAACGATTAAAGAAGGTAGCCGTCGGCGTTCTCCTGAAGGAGAGGTTAAATTGATTTTGGAGCGAGCTAATCCTTCATTATTAGCCACTGTAGTTGAATCAGAGGAGGGCTACAAAGCAACCCCATTAGATGACCGCTTACTATTTGAACTAGACCTAGCTGAAAAAACTGAAGGACTCAAAGAAGCGATCGATCATTTAGTGCATGTATCTGTTTTACGTTACCCTATCGCTCAATATCCTCCTTTAGGAGAGGTTGCAAAAGTACTAGGAAGCGATGCGGAGGATGCTTCTGATGTTGATATTGTTTCTTGTAAACACGATCTACCACATGAGTTCAAGCCCAACCAAATTGCAGCAGCAGATGCTTTACCCTCTAGGGTAATGGCTACAGAAATCAAAAAACGTCTTGATCTCAGAGATAAGTTTACAGTAGCAATCGGTTCGGAGTTAGAATCAACTGATGAAGGATGGATTGAAAATGCACTATCTCTAGAACAAAGTACAGACGGCAATTGGGAGCTAGGAATTCATATTGCTGATGTTGCCCACTATATTGAAGCAGATACCCTATTAGACCGAACTGCACATCGTCGGGGTACTGCCATCAATCTACACAAGAAGATAATTCCTCTTTTCCCCAAACAGGTTAGTAATATTTGCTCCCTTAAGCCAGGGAAAAACCGTCTTACCATCTCTGTTTTGATCACCATCGATCCTCAAGGCGCAATTCTTGAATCCAAAGTCTACTCTTCTGCTGTTTCAGTGGATCACTTTTTTACTTACCAAGAGGCTCAATCTCTATTAGGCCAGCCAGATAAAGCACCCCGTAGACTTGCCTCTGCTATTGAGTTACTCAATAATCTATTTTTTACCCTCAGCCCTCTAGTTAAAGCTCAGCGTCTACAGAGAGGAGGGTTTGAAATCCTAACCCCCGAAATAACCGCGCTTAGTAAGGATGAAGGCAAGCTAGGCGCAATTCTTGCCTCTGCGGAGTTACCGATTAGTGCATTGCTAACTGAGTTAACTATTTTGGCAGGAAAAGTGGTTGCCGATTATATCCAAAATTGGGGAGTACCTGGCGTATATTGCATTCAACCTCAGCCAGATTTAGGAGATCTTGAAGACTTACTCAAACTAAGTACTAACCTAGGTTTAGATGCTGACTTAGATGCAAATTCTGATGAAAAAGTAGTCAATTCCCAGGATTATCAGCTACTAACTCAGCAATTCGCTAACTCAGAGGAAGCTTTAGTTCTCAACTATTTGTTGCAGAATACTCTTAGACCAATCAAATATACAACCACCCCAGGCGCCCATTTTGGTTTGGCATACGAGTCAGGCTATACTCACTGCATTTCCCCAGGAAGAAGATATATCGACCTTATGGTACAACGTATTCTTAAGGCTGTTTTTGCTGAAGGCCGCGATCGCCGTACTACCAGAACCAAAACAGGAGTAGACCTACATAGCAGCAGTTGTTTTGGGGAAATCAACTGGAACGTTTTGCCCCCAGCAATGCACGAGCAAATTGCTAATGAAATTTACGCCATGCTCCCTAGGCTCAATGATCGCGAGAAAATCGCCGAGGATGCGGAAAAGGACCTCCAAGGACTCAAAAAAGCCGAAAAAATGAAAGAGCGCACTGGCAAGATATTTGAAGGCTTAATTGTAGGGGTACAATCCTATGGCTTCTTTGTAGAAATCGAAGATCTCTTGGTTGAAGGTTTAGTTCATGTTAGTTCCCTCAAAGACGATTGGTATGAATATCGTGCTCGCGAAAGCTGTCTACGTGGCCGTAAATTTGGTACCCAATATCGTTTAGGAGATCGCGTAGAGGTAAAAGTGAAAAGCGTAGACTACTACCGTCAACAAATAGATCTAGTAACGATTAATGGCGCTAATGATAATGAAGACAGTAGCGTTAGCGAAGAAGAATAATCAGTAATATCAAGACTATCCTGTAAATTCAAAGAGAGATTTAGAGTAAGCATCTATTTTGGTTTACAGGACGAATTCTTCACTGATTTACAGTAATCTCCTCATGAACCAAAGATCGAGACTTAAGAAATCGGCAAACTTGTAACAAGCAGTAAATTCTGACTCATTCAGAACCACGAACGACTAATTATAAAAAAACGCAATGAATCAATACCTAGAAAAAGTAATTGACTTAGCCAAGGCTAAAAATGTGGAAGCCGAAGTGTACTACCTGGAAAGCCAGGATACACCCATTGAATTTACAAATAATCGTTTAAAGTCCTTGCAAACTAAAGCAGTTAAAGGCATTGCTTTAAGAGTCATTAAAGAAGGTCGCTTGGGCTTTGCTTCTGCTAGTGATTTAAGCCGACTAGATGAATTAGTAGATGCTGCGATCGCAACTGCGGAAATCGGTGATCCTGTAGAGTTTGAATTCGCTAAAGATGTCCAACTCCAAGAGCCCCAAAGCGATTATCAACTTCCCAGTACAGATAAATTAGTTGAGATTGGGAAAAAAGCGATCGCAAAAGTTCATGAATACAACAGCGAAATTCTCGTAGACGCTGGTTTTGATATGGGATCTTCGGTAGTTCAACTAGCTACTACTAGCGGGACTTTCGCCGAACAAAGTGATAAAACCCTTTCTGCTAGTGTTTCGGGTAATTTGGTTCGCGGAGAAGATTTCTTGCAGGCCTATGCATACCAGGTAACCAGAGACGAAGAGCCAGATTATGAACAAATCGTCAAAGACCTGATTGCCAAGTACCAAAAAGCAGAACAAAACGCGACCATCAGTAGTGGCAACTATCCCGTGCTGTTTACTCCTTTTGCCGCAGCTTTTACCTTGGGAGGTTTGTTTAAAACTATTCTGTCAGGACAAGCAATTGTGCAAAAATCCTCCCCCCTGGTGGACAAACTAGGAGAAAAAGTATTTGATGAACGATTTAGTCTCACTGAAGATCCTACTTTTGGCGTGGCTGCTTGTAGCTTTGACGACGAAGGTACACCCACCAGCAAAAAGATGCTAATTGAGAATGGCATAATTAAGCAGTTCTATTGGGATAGACTTTGGGCTTCTCGCGGTGGCACTACTTCTACTGGTAATGGTTTCCGTGGTGGTCTATCCCGTCCTGGCACTAGCTTGGTCAATCTCTGTATGTCTGCGGGTAGTACTTCCCTAGAAGACCTCATTGCCAACATGGAAGAAGGAATAATCGTTGATCAGGTTTTGGGAGCAGGACAATCTAACCAATTAGCAGGAGAATTTTCAGTCAATCTCGATCTAGGGTATAAAGTCGAAGGTGGCAAAATTGTCGGTAGAGTTAAAAATACGATGGTTGCTGGAAATATTTTTGAAGCATTTAATAACTTGACTGACTTTAGCGATCGCGCAACTTGGGTTGGTGCCAGCTCTTATTTACCAGCAATTCTCTTTACCAGCCTAGGTGTAGCCTCACGAGAATAGGTAAGAGAAAGTAGTTGCCAAGATACTGGAAAAATTGTTCTATCTACTGCTTTAGAGTTGAGGTGTTTAGACAAAATCTTGGAAAATACCTATTAAACAAGCTTTTTCACCACTTCGTTCATCCTTGTTTCTTCGTACTTAATCCTGCATACCTTTTCTGCTTTCTTAATATCTCGTTACCGTCTACTATATTGTAAGTAAATACAGCGAAGCAGCATGCTTTATGTATAAGCTAGATAAACAGCAAGTATTGCTAATTTGGATAGCAAAGCCAGAGGAGTCTATTGGATAAGTACCGCACATTTATCGACCGATTAGAAGGTGTAGTAGCCAAGCAACCCGAAAAAATTGCTGTCACTTTTTTGCAGGATGGTGAGACAGAATCCAGTTGCTGGAGCTATCACAAGTTACAAAAGCAAGCAAAAGCGATCGCCAAAACTCTAATTGATAGTGATGCGGTAGGCGAACGGGCCTTACTCCTATACCAACCTGGAACAGAGTTTGTGACGGCTTTTTTAGGCTGTCTTTATGCTGGTGTAGTTGCAGTACCAGCCTATCCTCCTCGTGCCAATCGCTCCATCGAAAGACTACTAGCTGTCGTTAAAGATGCTGAAGCTAAATTTGCATTAACAACATCCGATCTAGCCACCAACATTGCCAGTAAGTTTCAGGCCCAAAGCCAGCAATCTCTCCAATTCATTGCTACAGAAGTCATTGATCAGAATTTAGCTGACGACTGGCAACGCCCAGATATAGATCAGGAAACTCTAGCGTTTTTGCAGTACACCTCAGGCTCAACGGGTAAGCCCAAAGGAGTAATGGTGTGCCATCGCAATCTTTTGGCCAACTCAGCGTCAATCAATCAGTGTTTTGAAATCACTCCAGAACAAACCATCGTTTCCTGGCTACCTCCCTATCACGACATGGGTTTGATAGGTTCGATCTTACAACCTTTGTATGTAGGGGCCTCCTTGGTCATGATGCCCCCAGTCAGCTTTCTACAGCGTCCCCACCGCTGGCTCGAAGCTATTTCTAAGTATCGAGGAACTGTAGCAGGAGGACCCAATTTTGCCTACGATCTTTGCCTAGCACAAGTGTCACCAGAACAAAAAGCTAAGTTAGATCTTAGCTGCTGGGAACTCGCTTTTTCAGGTGCTGAACCAGTTAGAGCAGAGACGATCGCAAAATTTAGTGAGTACTTTGCTGATTGCGGCTTTAATTCTTCGGCCTTTTATCCTTGCTATGGCATGGCAGAAAGTACCCTAATCATTTCGGGTGGCAGCAAACAAGTAGAACCAGTTTTCCAAGACTTTGATCGCGCCAAATTAGCAGATAATCTAGCCATAGATAACGACTCTGAAGATCAAGTAACTCTTGTCAGTAGTGGAACAAACGTTGTTCAACAGCACCTAGCTATTGTCAATCCCGATAACCTAGAGCAATGCCAAGATGGGGAGATCGGTGAGATCTGGTCGAGTAGTGACAGTGTCGCTCAAGGTTATTGGCAAAGACCTGAATTAAGCGAATATGCCTTTGCTGCCACTTTACCTAGCTATCCAGAGGCAAAATTCCTGCGTACGGGAGATCTGGGATTTCTCAAAGAGGGAGAGCTATTTGTTACAGGTCGGCTGAAAGACCTTATTATTATTCGCGGCCGCAACTACTATCCCCAAGACATCGAACTCACCGTTGATAATGCTCATGATGCTATTCGTCCTGGTTGTGGTGCTGCCTTTGCGGTAGATGAAGACGGTACAGAAAAGCTCGTCATTACCTATGAAGTAAAACGAACCTACGTTAGAAAGCTTGACAGCCAAGAAGTTGCCAAAGCAGTTCGTATCGAAGTCTTGCAGAATCACGAGCTAAATCCCCATGCCATTGTTTTTTTGAAAACGGCATCTGTACCCAAAACTTCTAGTGGGAAGATTCAACGTCATGCTTGTAAAGCAGGATACCTAGCCGGAACGCTTAAAGCAATTGGAGAATCTGTTAGTCGAGCAAAATCTCAACCAACAGTAACCAGTGATAATCAACCAGATCGAGTTGAGATCGCATTTAGAACGCAAAAAAACGCCCAACAAACAAGCATCGAACAATGGTTAGTCGATCGCATTGCGCAAAAACTAGGAGTCTCCACCTCAGAAATCTCGACTAGTGAACCCTTTGCTGTAATGGGTTTAGATTCGGTACAGGCAGTCAGACTCTCAGCAGAGTTAGAAGATTATCTAAAGATCAAACTTTCACCCACCGTAATCTTTGATTATCCCAACATTAGAGACCTCGCAAGCTATCTAGCCAAACCTTCAGAACAAAGTAATCAACCAACTAGCACAGCGAGTAACCAGCGTAGTAACCAACAAATCAACCAAGAGATTGCTATTGTTGGTCTAGATTGCCGTTTTCCAGGAGCGAAAAATCCCCAAGAATTTTGGAACCTGCTCATAGAAGGTCGAGATGCCATCACTAAATGCGATCGCTGGTCGGGTAATGACTACGGTGGTTTTATTGACGATGTTGATAAGTTTGATTCACAGTTTTTTGGCATTACGCCTCGCGAAACCCAGAGAATGGACCCTCAACAACGCTTACTGTTAGAGGTTAGTTGGTCAGCACTAGAAAATGCAGGAATTGCCCCCGATAGCCTAGCTCGTTCTGCTACAGGTGTCTTTGTAGGGATTAGTAGCAATGACTATAACCAATTACAGAACCATTACGGTACAAAAGTTGACGCTTATGGTGGTACAGGTAACGCCCACAGTATCGCTGCTAATCGTCTATCTTATAACTTGGATTTAAGAGGTCCCTCTATAAGTGTAGATACTGCTTGCTCTTCTTCTTTGGTAGCAACCCACTTAGCTTGTCAAAGCTTGCGTCAAGGAGAATGTGAAACGGCTATTGTTGGGGGAGTAAACTTAATTCTTTCTCCCGAACTTAATCAGACTTTTTCCCTAGCAGGAATGATGGCAGCGGATGGACGGTGTAAAACTTTTGATGCCGACGCTGATGGGTATGTCCGGGGGGAAGGTTGTGGGGTAATTATTCTTAAACCACTAGCTGCTGCTCAAAGAGATGGGGATAATATCCTAGCAGTAATTAAAGGCTCAGCAACCAACCAAGACGGAAGAAGTAATGGTCTGACTGCTCCCAATGGATTGGCCCAACAAGAAGTAATTCAAAAAGCGATCGCTAATGCAAGAATCCAAGCTCAAGATCTTGAATATATCGAAGCGCATGGAACAGGTACAAAATTAGGCGATCCAATTGAAGTTAATTCGCTAAGCGCAGTCCTGCAAGGAGAAAATCCCTGTTATTTAGCTTCAGTAAAAACAAACATTGGACATTTGGAATCAGCTGCGGGCATTGCAGGGCTGATCAAAACAGTGTTATCTCTGCAAAATGCCACTATTCCCCCTCATCGCAACTTTACAACCCTCAATCCACATATCAACTTAGAAGACAGTCCTTTAACTATTCCTACCCAAGCAGTTATCTGGCAACCTGGAGCCAAAACTAGACTAGCAGGGATTAGTTCTTTCGGTTTTGGGGGTACAAATGCGCATGTAATTGTCGGTGATGTGGGAGTAGCAAGACCACAGACCAGACCTCCAAGAAATGGTAGCAGCTTTAGCGATCGCGTAAATGTCCTAACCCTATCGGCCAAAAGTCAACCCGCACTTCGGGATCTAGTTACGGCTTATCAAAGCTTGCTTGGTAACGATCCGGAGATCAATCTAGCCAACCTTTGTTATACAGCCAATGCTGGACGCAACCATTTCAAATATCGCCTAGCAATCGTTACTGACTCCATCGCAACGCTTAAAAAGCAATTAGCAAACTACTCAACAGAAAGTAGCAACACAAGCTTGGTAGAAGCTGTAGTTGAATCTCCTAACAGATCTCCAATAACCTGGTTATTTACAGGGCAAGGTTCGCAGCATCTCAACATGGGACAAGAGTTGTATCAAACTCAACCAGTCTTCAGAGCGGCCCTAGAAGAGTGTGCAAAGATATTAGAGCCTTTTTTGGCTAAAAATTTAATCGAGATTATCTATGCAGAAAATCCCCAACATAATCTACTAGATGAAACTCAATACACTCAGCCAGCTATTTTCGCTCTAGAGTATGCCCTAGCTAAGATGTGGCTTGCCTTTGGAATCACACCAGATGTAGTCATGGGTCATAGCGTTGGGGAATACGTAGCAGCAACAATCGCAGGTGTATTTAGCCTTGAAGATGGTCTAAAGCTAATTGCCCATAGAGGCAAGCTCATGCAAACTCTGCCTGACAACGGCTCGATGTTTGCAGTTCTCGCAGATAAAGCTACTGTCGAGCAGATAATTGCTCCTCACCAAACAACAGTATCTATTGCAGCAATTAACGGCGACCAGAACATTGTTATCTCTGGCGAAAACCAAGCGATCGTACAAGTTATTGACAAGTTAGAATCACAAGGCATTAAAACCAAACAGCTAACGGTTTCTCATGCTTTTCATTCCCCCTTGATGGAGCCAATCCTAGCTGAGTTTGAGCAAGTAGCCAAGACAATTGAATATCATTTGCCCCAAATAGACTTAATTTCTAATGTAACTGGTCAAGCAATTAACGAAGCAATTGCGACGCCTCGCTACTGGGTGGATCATATAGTGGCACCAGTACAATTTATTCAGGGAGTTCAACAACTTCAGCAGCAGAAATGCAAGGTCTTTTTGGAAATAGGGGCTAAACCAATTCTGTTGGGGATGGGTCGCAGTATTTTGGATAGTTCGCCCGATCACAACTCCGCTCACAGACCGCTCTTTTTGCCTTCGCTCCGTCCACGTAAATCTGACTGGGCACAAATTAGCAAAAGTTTAATAAGCCTCTACACTCAAGGCATAGAGATTAACTGGTCTAATTTTGCAGCAGGAACTAATCCGCGAAAAATCCAACTTCCGACTTATCCTTTCCAAAGCCAAAGCTATTGGTTACCTCAAGGTGACACTAAGGTTAGTAATCCCCTAGCTAAAGAATTAAACTACATCAAAACACCTGCTCTAGAGTATTATCAAATCGAGTGGGAACAGTTAAAAGCTAGTTTCGACAAACCAAAATTTGATAATGGGAAATGGCTAGTCTTTAGCAATCAAGACCCTGCTGCTGAGAAAATAATTTCTGAGTTGCTAGCTCACAATCAAGAGTATCTTTCGCTTGATGCAAACTTTGTAGATATAGTTTTTGCTGCACCCATCCAAGGAATTATCTATTTCTCAGATTGTGTAGATACCGAGTTTTCTCCAGAGACTCAACAACACCACTATCAATCATTACTCAGATTGATTAAAGGTCTTAGCGATAATTCTCTAACTGCACCAATCTGGCTCATTACCAGAGGAGCACAGCAGTTTGGCAACGAACCACTAACTCCGAAAAGCATAATTTCCCAGGGTCTTTGGGGCTTTGGCAAGGTAATTGCAGCAGAGCATCCTGAGTATTATGGGGGAATAATCGATCTTTCAGAGTCAGAGATCGCATCAGAGCCAGCCTTTATCTTAGGTACGATAACTAACCCTGTCATCAATAAAAATCGTGATGACTACTTTGCTCATCGTGAGCAAGGGTTCTATGTACCTCGTTTACGCTCTACAGAAATCACCAAGCAATCGTTAAAAATTAATCCTCAAGGGTCATATCTGATCACAGGTGGTCTGGGTTCTTTGGGTTTACAGGTTGCCCAATGGTTGGCAAATAAGGGAGCAAAAAATCTTGTCTTAGTGAGTCGCTCTCAACCCAAACCCAGTGCGCTCCAGTCAATTGAAAGACTGCGCAATCAGGATATAACGGTAGAAATAGTGACTACTGATATTAGTGATCGCAATGAGGTAAAGTCTCTATTTATCAATCACAATATCAAAGGCATTGTTCACAGTGCAGGTGTCTTAGCAGATGGTTTGCTACAAAATCAGACTTGGGACAAGTTCCAACAAGTTCTGACACCAAAAGTCGTAGGAGCTTGGAATCTCCACTTAGCCACCGAACATCTCAATTTAGATTTCTTTGTCTTATTTTCTTCTGTTGCTGCTTTGCTGGGTTCGCCAGGACAAAGTAACTATGCAGTGGCTAATGCTAGTCTAGATGCGATCGCGCAGTATCGTTGTAGTCTAGGTTTACCAGCTCTAAGTATCAATTGGGGGGCTTGGGATAGCGGAGGAATGGCAACAGCCAAAGGATTTAACCGAGCAGGGCTAGAACTAATTCAACCAAAACAGGGGTTAGCTGCGCTTGAGATACTACTAACTAGCGAACTATCCCAGATCGGGGTTATGCAGGTTGATTGGAGGCAGCTAGCTAAAAGCTATCTTTACCTCAATCAAAGTAATTTATTTGCCGAATTGGTCGATTCAAGTATACTGACGGATTCAGATTCTCAGTCCCTTGATATCTACAATGAACTATTGGAGTTGGCTCCTGCTGCAAGAGAGGCTTATCTGACAGATTATTTACAGCAAGCGATCGCTAATATCTTACAGATTGCGCCAGAAAGTTTATCTTTGACTGATAGCCTACTAGATATCGGCATGGATTCTTTAATGTTGATGGAAGCAATTAACAAAATCAAAGAAGATTTACAGTTAATGCTCTATCCTAGAGAATTTTATGAACGGCCTAAAATTGCAGGATTAGCAGCTTATATCGCCGCAGAATTTACTAGTAACTTTGCTGCAACTCCAGAATCACCCCTTACCGAACCGCAAAGCGGAGAAACGCCAGCTGAGACTACAACCTTACCAACTAGCAAACGAAAAATTGATCATAATCGAGCAAAAATCGATCATCCTATTGCATTTATTCTTTCAAGTCCTCGCTCCGGTTCTACCTTACTCAGGGTAATGCTGGCAGGACATCCTGACTTAGTTTCTCCTCCTGAACTGCACCTCTTGCCTTTTGTCGACATGCAAGAACGTCAGCAAGAACTCGATACCTCTTATTTAGGTGAGGGGCTACAGCGGGCTTTGATGGATTTAAAAAATATCGATGCAGCTGAAGCTCAGCAATTGGTAGATGATTTAGTGGCTAGTAATACTGATACGACTGAAGTATATCAGATGTTACAAGAATTATCTGGCGATCGCTTGTTGATTGATAAATCTCCTACATATGCCAGCGATCTGAATAATCTTCATGCAGCAGATGCCACCTTTAGTAGGGCTAAATATATTCATTTGGTGCGTCATCCCTACGCAGTAGTAGAGTCTTTTGCCAGAATGCGAATGAATAAGCTTTTAGGTGCTGGAGATCGTAATCCCCATCAGCTAGCAGAAGCAATTTGGACACAAAGCAATCAAAATATTCTTGACTTTGCCCAAACAATAGATCCTGATCGCGTTCTTTTGGTGCACTACGAAGAACTTGTAGCACAGCCCAAAGCAGTAATGCAGGGTATTTGTGAGTTTCTAGAAATTCCGTTTGATGAAACGTTACTCAAACCTTATCAAGGCGATCGCATGACCGATGGCGTTACCAATAATTCAATGTCTATTGGTGATCCGAACTTCTTGACTCGTAAAGTGATCGATCCTAAGTTGGCAACTGCTTGGCGCGAGATAAATTTACCTAAACCACTGGATTATCCTGCCAGAGAGATCTCCGCTCTACTTAACTATGAGTTACCAAAAGAAGCAGAGCTAACCTCAGAAATCGAACACAAGATGGAAGAGATCTTGGTGAATATTCGTGGCTTACGTGTCTGTCTCTGTACTTGGGGTCCAAAAGAAGGGCCAGTTGTCTTGTGCCTACACGGTATTTTGGAGCAAGGAGCAGCTTGGTCAGAAGTCGCCATTCGCTTAGCTCAGAGAGGATACCGAGTCATCGCTCCAGATTTACGCGGACATGGCAAGAGTGATCGCGTAGGTAAAGGCGGTTCTTATAACCTAATGGATTTCTTAGGGGATATTGACGCCATTGTGGAAGTCCTAGCAGGCAGGGCGTTTACTTTGGTTGGTCACTCTCTAGGATCCGTAGTAGCAGCAATTTTTGCCTCTGTTCGTCCTCAGTTAGTAAAAAATTTAGTTTTAATCGAGACTATCTTACCAACAGAAGCAAAAGAAGAAGACACAGCTGAACAGTTAGCAACTCACTTAGACTATCTAGCATCTCCCCCAGAACATCCCGTATTTCCTAACGTCGAGGCAGCAGCAGATAGACTTTGTCAAACTACACCTGCTCTTTCTAAACCCGTAGCCATGATGCTAGCAGAAAGAATTACTGAACCTTGTGAGGGTGGCGTACGTTGGCGTTGGGAACCGCTACTAAGAACTCGGGCTGGAATTGGCTTTAACGGCATTGGCAGGTCGCGCTATCTTGGTTTATTGAAGCGAATTCAAGCACCTATTACCTTAGTTTATGGCGATCGTAGTAATTTCAACCGTCAAGAAGACCTTACAGAACAACAATCTGCCATGCCCAACGCAGAGAAGGTAGTAATCTCCGGCGGGCACAATTTGCCTCTAGAGTCTCCTTCGGGAATTGCCAAAATTATTAGTAGTGCTATGGCTTTAACTACTAAGCTAATTCCTTAATTTGTTTTGACCTTACAGAAAATCACCAATTTTTAGATTTTTTCACATTATAGATAGTTAAAGTTTAT
>CAZSEZ010000057.1:0-18826 GCA_964606015.1 uncultured bacterium | reverse complement strand
TGTAAAAAAATATTTAAAATTCTTTTCCCTTTTATCAATTTTTCTTATACTTATTTCAAATGAGGCCTGTGGATATTACGTAGTTAGCTATTGTTGCCTCAAGATTAAGTTGTTGTTGTTGATTAAAAATTAAAAAACAAACCATGCATTCTCTTACCTCAAAGAACGTCCGAAAGAACATCTATCTAGAGACGACTAAGAACTTCTTAGTTTGGTGCTTGACTTTAACTGTTTGTCTTTTAGTAGTTGGTTTTCCTCTAGGAGTACTACTTGTTACTTGTGGTATTTTGGCCACGGTAATTCTCCAGGCAGTATTACCTTCTAGTGCGGTTGTGTTGGTTACAGGAAGTATTCTTTGCTTGAATGTTTTTGTGGTTGTTTTTGGTGCAGCGATCTTAACTTTTAAAGGAATTCATCCTGAAGAAGTTTCTTGGCTAAATTGGCTACATGGAACAGAAGATGGCTTTAGTTCTCCTGTGTATGCATCTTGTCCTCTAACTTGCGATTTAAGTAACGTCGTCGCGTAAAAGTTAGATTCTACTAGAAGGGAGGAAAGACTTGCTCTGGAGCCTCCCTCTATTGAGGATCTTGGGAAATCGAAGAATAAGAGAAAAAAATAATACGAACTGGTAAAAATTAATTTTCTACTGCTTGAGAAAGATCGGACGCTACGCGATCGCAGTAAGGTCTAATCCACCACCACAACAAAGGGGATAGCCATCCTCGAAGAGTAATCGAACAAGCTAAATAAGTACCTCTCAGAGTCGAATCTATCTGATAGGTGATTCTCTGTTCCATACCAGGGATCGTCAAAATGCGAATACTTAGTAATTCTTGAGGGCGAACGTTTTCAACAAAGAGCCTAATTGGGAAAGGTGCAAACTTAGTCATTGCTCGATAGAATAAACCAGGCTTAGCCACTAATCCTTGAGGCAAATCTGTGCGATCAAATAGTGGGTGCCAGTCAACGTCAGCTACATGAATAATCTTTTGCCATAAAGAGTCTAGAGAAGCTTGGCTCAGAGTACGATAGGTCTTATAAATTTTGAGACGATATAGACGTCGTTGTTTTCTCGATTGAAAACTAGAAATAAAACCGAACATCTTTATCTATCCTCACTCAATTGAACAAGCAGATGACACTACGTTTGTTACAGGGTCATCCCCTATGTAATTTCAAAGATAGTTCATAGGCAACACCTACCAGCTAACTCTGGAGAATTATTTAAGAATCAAATTAAGAATTTAGAAGTTTCGCTGATATTCAAATTTCACCTCATTAAAGGTATAGTCTTAAGTTCCTCTGAAAGCAGATTAACAGTTTAATCCATAGATCCCCTCCGATAACTAAGCATGTCTAACTACCCCCTCTGGGAATAGTGAGAATTTATAAACCCTAGTTTGATAGTCATCTAAACTTATTAATTCCCCAAATTATTAGCCAATTTTTATATATCTTTTAAAGATCTCAAAAGGTGTAATCAACCTAATTAAGTAGATTGAAACGATAAGAATCAATCTAGATGATCACTGATTTGTAAACCTATAGCAGTAGTACTTTCGACCTCTTCCAACATGACTGTTTCCAGATTTCTTGTAACTGTAGAAAAAATTAGTGCTGCACCCATAACTGCCATAATTGCATTTTCGCTAAAACTAATAATCCCTAAAGGTGCTTTCGAGTTACCCCCGACACAAGCACAATTGAGAGCCAATTTATCGATATAAACAGCTTTAATGACCGAAATACCTCCACTAACTCCAACTACTAGAGAAGTGATGCCAGTTGCTAAAGGAGCAACTCCAGAGAGCAAACCTAATGCGATCGCAAGCTCGGCAAAAGGATATATTTTGGCATAGGGTCTAATTTTTTTAGTTACTAGATCGTACTTTGCAAAACTCTCAGCAAACGAGTCCAAATCCATCAGCTTAAGAGTAGCCAATAGAGATAGGGAAAAACCCATAAATCCAGTTAGTCCCATGCTAGTAGCCAGAGCCATTAACCCTGCACTAGAAAACACCGCTATCACAGGAGTATAAGAATATTCTGCACCTTCAGCTGTTACATTCAGCTTTTCGGCTAAATCGGTATACCCACCAATACGCTCGTCACCAAAAAATATCTGAGGCGTAGTTTGTACCCCATGTTTAGCTTTAAATGCTGCGGTTTCTTCCTTGGTTCTTAGTTTATGGTCTTCAAACTCAATACCTTTTGCCTGAAGAAGCTTAACAGCCTTAATTCCCCAGGGACATTCATGTTCCGAAGTCGACATTCTGTAGAGTCTGACTGTTTCTCTGATAGCAGTTTTAGTCATGTCTATAGCTAACTCTTGATATCTCTAATTTAGAGTCTCTAGTCAACTAGAGAGTCAAGCTAAACTCCAGACAAATCATGATTCAGTATCCTTAGCATCCAGTGAAATGCTGGAAATTAAGGGACATACCTCTTGGGAGTCCGAACGTGGATGAGGGTTACTAAGCCAATTCATTCGATACTCTTCTAATTCTTGTTTAAAGAGGCTCATCTTTTCGATCTGTTTATCTAACTGCTCTATTTTTTGATTAAGCAAGTCTTGCACCAAGTTACAGGTTTTTTCACCCCGTTCTGGAGAATATTTACTTCGTGGAGCGCGTACCTCCAGAATTGTCTTAATTTCTTCAAGGGTAAAGCCAATTGCCTGAGCTTTCCTGATAAACTCCACTTGTTTAATAGCTTTACGATCATAGTACCGATAACCGTTATTGCCTCTAGCGACTGGTGGCAAAAGCCCCAAATCACTATAGTAACGGAGAGTTCCCACAGCTAAACCTGTTTGCTTAGCTAATTCACCAATTCTAAGCTGTGCTAGGTCACTCATAGTTGATGTGTTTTAACTAAATATTTTTCTAGCCTCTAAATCTCATTCTAATAACCCTTTTTTGCTTTGATATAGAGGTATTGAATTAACTGATGTAGAAACTATTAGCTCTGTAGAGTTAGCCCGAAACAAGCGATCGCCTAGCCAGACAGCACCCACACCAACTGTCCCCAAAGTAATAAACTGACGGCGATTAAACTTAACCATGATTGATTAGGTTAGAAAACTGCTGAATTTAGTAAGACTGGTAATCCTTAAATACTTCTACTTCCCCCTTATCGTTAAAAGCCAGAACTTGGAAAGGTTGCTTGATATCTCTCGATTCCATTCCTGGTGTACCAATAGGCATCCCTGGTACTGCTAGTCCAACTAAATTATCGGGTTTTTCGGCTAAGAAACGTTTGATATCATCAGCAGGAATATGTCCTTCCATAACGTAGCCATCGATAATAGCAGTGTGACAAGAAGCCAACTCTACAGGAACATTATGCTGTTGTTTAACGGCTTCCATGTCTTCAGTTTTGATGTCTTCAATTGTGAAACCATACTTTTTGGCGTGGTCAACCCAAGTACCACAACAACCACAGGAAGGACTGCGATATACGGTCAACACGGAACTGGAATATGATCTCTGACCGAGAGCATTTCCTCCGGTCATCTCAGTTATTCCAGCGTAGTTTGTTTCGGTTTCTTTATCCCAAACGCTAACTAAAGTTGCTTGGGAGATAGTTTCATTTACTATGGCGGAGTTACTTATATCAACGATGCTGTTGTCTCCTGAAGCCGATGTAGGATAAATAGCTCCAGCAGTAATAATTCCGAAAGCGATCGCAATAATAGTTACTTTGGATATCAGTTTTGCCATTATTCTTGCAACTAGCAGCTAAGTTGTTGATTGGGGTTACATCTTAAACTCTCTAGTGGACTAGAGAGTCAAACAAAATTAACTAAAAACTTCTTTGATATTCAAATTTCACTTCATTAAAGACATAATCATAAGTCCCTCTAACGGCAGATTCACGGTTTACCTCGTAGATCCCCTCAAAGAAAGGATAAACTCGCAGATAATCCAAACCGATATTTTTCCCTGCACCAACCACCACATCTTCTACTCGATAAAATAGACTTCTTTGAACTGGTGCAACAACAAATTGAGTTACCCCCAACTCCAGTAACTCTTCTTGGTTACTATTTTGCAGTTTCTCCGCAAACCCAATAAATTGATTGCCCAAAAGATTAATAAGTTCGCCTTCTCTACGGCTGGGAATACTTGTTAAAGCGATCGCAGGAGAGTCTAGTACCTGTTGGGCAGTTCCTCGATCAGAAGTAGCATTATTAATGCAGTTGGCTAATTTATCTAACTCTGTTTGAGAGTAGCGATAACTGGAGTTAGAGGTCAAGTTGTTCTCATGAGTACCACAGTCATTACTAGAGCCAGCTACCAAGGTGGGAATTATTTCCGCTACTTCACCATCTATAGACAATAAAATACTGATGGTTTCAGATCTCCCAACCTGAGAAATGGGATCGGACACTTCATTGCTATTGCTAGCAAGTTGACGTACATCATCCAACTTGGAGACTTCTGATTTCAGCTGAACATTAACATAAGGATCGAGAACTCCTTTTTCAGGAGAAAAAACAATTGTGTTTTCGCGATTGCGCACCAGAGTAAAATTGCTACTAAGCCAGTCCACATCACCTTGAGCTAGATAAATAGTTCCCAATGGTTTGATGTTTTCAAGATTGTCTACTGTGCCATTGACAGTCAGTGCTCCGCGAACGCCAAATCCATAAAGAGGAGACTGCTCCAATTTAAAGTCATCTAAAGCAATCACAAAATTATCTAAAGTAGGTAGGATAAATGGTTCAGCTTGCTGATCGATATTGTCTGTCTTGGATATAGTGGTTAGCTGAGAGTCGGAGTTGGGGGTTTCAGATTGCTTAACTTGAGGAATCGAGACTTTACCATCTGCTAGATCTACTCTGCCGCTAATAGTTGGTGTCAAAGCAGCTTCAGAAATTACAATTTCCCCAGATACACCACCTTTGTAGAGCTGATTAATATCAATTTCACCTTCTGGAGAAATCCGAATTGTTAGAGGATTTTCCAAGTTGGCAACAGGATCGATAATGGGTAGCGCACCAACTAAATTGACATCTTTTTCGGCAAAGTTAGCAGTTAGATTTTCTGTACTTACAATTTGGTCATCGAGTTTAACCTCCCCCGTAGCGGTTATAGGTGCACTAAAGAAAGGTGTATTGAGGCTAACTTGAGCACCTTGAAGATTTACTGATCCAAAGGTACTGAGGTTATAAATAGGGCTACCTTGGCGATTTAGATCGAGATTAGCTGTAGCTTTGAGATCCACATTACCGCTACCTCCTTTCCAAGTTAGATTATCCCCAGCTAAAGTATCTATTAGAGCAAAAGCTTGTGGCTCTAGTTTGATCTCTGCTTGTAAAGTGTTATTGTCTGGCTCAATCGGATAAGGAACCGTGGCAGAAAATTGAATCTCCTGAGGTTTGGTAGTATTAAAAGCAAGCTGGCGATCGCGATAAATATAGTTTCCTGCAATATTAGTTGGCAAAGGCAAACCATTATAAGCAGTTTCCGAAACCGTAAGTTCCCCTTCAATATTGGGCTGCTCTAAAGTACTTTTTACAGTCCCTTGGGTATCGATTCTCGCTGCTATATCTACAGGGATAGTCACAAATTTACCGATTGTCTCAGCTGTCAGATTCTCTACTTGATAGCTGGCATCTTGCACAGAAGGAGACAATTTACCTTGCGCAGACAAGGTGCTATTTTCGATTTGGATTTTTGCCTGTTCCAGATCGAGGTTAGTTCCTGCTAATTCACCAACAGCCAGTAACTGGGGAATAATAACTGTCCGATCGCTTTGCTTACCCGTAGATAAAACTTTGGCGGCAGAATAATGAGGTCGCCATTCCCAATCATTACCCTCAAGCTCGAAGGCAATTTCTGGGTCGTCTATTGTGCCATCTAAAGTAATTGCTCCACCATATTGACCTTTGATATCTAGCTCTGTAGGGACAACTGAGTCTTGTCTGTCTTGAGCGATTTGCTGGATGTGCTGTTCAACTTCACTGAGTAGAGCTAGCTTCTGCCAAATCGAGTCGGGAACAGTATTAAATGATTTGGTACTAATATTCTTTGTTGCTAGAGGCTGGGGTTTTTCAAACAGAGCGATCGCATCTTCAATTGTCCGCCAACCCAAAGCATTAAAAATATCTTGCACATAACCTTGAGTTAGATCTAAGCGTCCCGAGATATCTCCCGTAGTGAGGTTTAAGTCCCCTTGAAAGTCATACTCGGTATTACCAAAATCAAAATCCGCAGAATTTACAGTAGCAGTATTAACCTGAGGATCGTAGGCAAAATCTGTAGCAAATTTATTAGCTCTAATGTGTCCCACACCTGGCCTAGCTACGTCAACACTACCAGTGGTTACTAGAGTAAACAGATTAGTCCCAATTTCCCCCTGAACAACTCCTGCCAAAACTCCCTCTAAACCGATTTGTTGTGCTGGAGCCAGATTTAATAGTGCTAGAGAAAAATCATCAATACTTAACTGAAAAACATCTCCCTGTCGTTGACCTGAAACCACCACAGGGGTCTCCGTATCCTCACCTTGACGTAACTCTAAGCTACTAGGGAGATAAGGTAGAGGGCAATTACTCGCGGTGCAGGGAACTGCAGAAACGGCGATCGCATCACCTTGTCCCTGGAGGCTCAAACCTAAAATCCGACTAGGCTGCATATTTACCGAACCAACCATCGCAGGATCAAACTCAATGCGATTCAAGGCAAAATCATTCAGTCGCAAGTCCCCCACCAGACTATAATTCTCTGGGTTGGCAGCATCACTAATGAGGTTTCTGGCTTGAAAATTGCCATCAAAAATGACATCACCACGAATTTTGAGTCGATCTGCTGATACAAGGTTTGTTCTAGCCAACTGTCCCAAAGCATCTGCTAGAGGCAATGAATCAAAATTAATCCTACTTTTGACTACCAAATCGATTAAAGGTAGCTCAGGATTCACTAATAAATCAGTCAGAGTCAGCCTTCCAGAGGATCTAACACTCTGTTGACCCATTTGAATAACTGCATTGTTAACTTGAATTGGGAAATTAACCACCTCATCAGCAAATCCAGCCAACGAACCAGAAAAATTAGCCTGAGTAGAAATTGGTTGTAACGCAGAGGCTACATTGAGTTCAGGAGCATAGGCCTGGACAACAGCACCTGTATCAATGCCACTTCCTGTAAGCTGAGTCTGCCATTGGTTATTCTCCAGCGTGCCAGAAGTAATAATCCTGCCACCTGCCACAACAAAATCTGCGTTAATACTACTCTTAATCGAAGAAAAATCTCTAGTTGCAACTATATCCAGCAAAGGTTCAATATCACTTTCTGCAAATAAACTAGTGATTTTAGTAGTTACAGGAACTTTGACATCTTCAACAAATTTATGGACTGCCAAATTCCCAGTATCAGCACGAAGATTCACCCTACCATCAACGATTGAAGAAGTTATATCTATTGCTCCACCGTCCAAATCCAATGCCAAATCTGCTTGACCTTGAATCGTTTCAGGAGCAAAATCGTTCAACTGACCCGATAAATTAACTTTTGTGCGAGTCAAGCTAATAGGACGAGATAAATCTATGCCCCCTCCAGATAGTTGAGTCAAAAAAGGAGTTAAAAAAATCGCATCAGTGTTTAAGGCAGTTTGCCAAGTTTGTTGACTTAAATCAGCATCGGCAACTAAATCTACAGTTCCTTCTCCTACTCGAAGTTCTGTATCTCTCAATAACACTTGGTCTGCAACATAAAGCAGTTCGCCCTGACCAGAGACTTGTTGCGTAGCAAAATTCTTAGCTGAGATAGCTCCTTCAACAATTTTCCAAGTTGCTAGAGCTTTGGGATCACCCAAAGTACCATCGAGGTTACCCTCTGCAATGAGATTACCTACCTTAACTTCTGAGGGCAGCGGATAATATTCTGAGATTAGAGCTTCAGTAGGAAGATTGGCCGTAAAGTCGATCGCCAAAGGTATTTGACTGAGATCCAAAGGCTGTTTTTCAGCTAAAGCTGTTGCAATATCCGTTTCGAGCAAACCTTCAGCAGTGATGGCTCCTCCTGCTTGGGGAATTGCAGTAAAGTTCTGAAGTACGACTTTGCTAATATCTGCTTTAAAAAAAGCATTAACTGTTTTGAACTGCTCTTTTGCGATCGCAATAGGTCGGGTATTTTGCAGTTTACCTTCGATTACAGGCTGTTTGATTGCTCCTGAAATGGCAACTTGACTACTAATCTCTCCCGTAACTGGCACAGGAAGATCTAAGTTAAAAGTTTTTTGGAGACTGGTTATGTCTGTTGGTAACAGAGCAATCTCCAAGTCGTAACCTTGTTCTAAATCTACTGACCCCTTAACCTGTGCGGTTAAATCGCCTAAAGTTGCTTCTGTATCGGCAACTTCTGCTTTTTTGCCTCTAAAGTTAAGTAGCGATCGCGCAGTCACAGATTGTTTAGCAGTTTCCAAAGTTCCGGCAACTTGTTGCAGACCAACAGTTCCTTGAATATCAGCGGAGGTAATTTCTTGCCAAGAAGGAATTTTTAGATCCAGATCTGCATTAAATAGACCACTATCCAGATCCAGCGGTAAATCTGGAACTAAAGCAACTAAACCATCAAGAGAAAGATCTTTTACTAAAACCTTGGTACTAGTTTGACCAGTTTCTAAAATCGTCTGACCTTGTAACGTAGCAGGAGCGTTATTGACGGTAGCATCTAGATCATAAGCAACCAATTGCTCCTCTTGGGTGCTGTACTGACCTACACCATCGGCAGTCAGAATAATCGGTTCTTGCCCATAAGGAACAGCAGTAACTCTAGCAGCATTTAATTTAGCCTCAATTTCCAAATCTATTGGCAAATCCCCATCGCCTTCACTTGCAGGAAAGTTCAGCGTCACCCAGGAACCATCTTCAGCTTGATCGAGATAGACTGTCGGTTCGTTTAGCGTAATCTCAACAGGTAAAGTCCTTCGAAACAATACAGGTAAAAGTTTGAAGCCAATATCTATTTCTGCAACTTCTAACTTATCCCCTTCTCCAGAAACAGCAGGGACAACTAAGCCATCAAGCTTTACCCCAGAGGGAGAGATACTCTCAATCGACCCAATCTCCACAGGACGACCTAGCAAATTCTCTGCCTGAGTTTCAATAATGTTGGGCAAGTTTTGTTTAGCCCACCACTGAGCACCATAGTAGCCCGCACCGACTACAGATGCGATCGCAGTGACGCCAATAGCTTTTTTCTTACTTGGACGAACTACATTCAGCCAAAAGTTAGAATTCTGTGGTTGTTGAGGAGGTGGATTGTCAGCTTGTTCGAGAGAATCGACCATCGGTGGAATATATGATGCTTATTATTGCCTTTATTTCACATCATCCTATTGGTCTATGCTATCAAGAACTCACAATTCTTAATTCTACCTCCAGCAAGATTTTGGAGTTGTTTAACTAATTGCAGCTTTCAAACTATGACAAAATTCCCCAATTGCTTTTAACCCTTCTTCAGGAGAACCTTCTGCTAAACGCTTAACAATTGCACTACCGACAATTACCCCTTCAGCCCCCCAATCTTTAACTTGTTTGGCTTGTTCGGGAGATGAAATACCAAAACCTACTCCAATAGGCTTATCTGTTTGTTGGTGAAGTTGCGCCAAAAGCTCACTAACGTTACCACCCATAGCCGTACGCATCCCCGTTACACCCGTCACAGATACGAGATAAATGAAGCCTGAAGATTGTTCAGCAATTGCTTTAATTCTGTCGGGGGGACTAGTAGGTGCGACGAGTAAAGTAACTTCAATTCCCATCTTTTTAGCAGGTTCGAGCAAGACATCAGCCTCTTCCAAAGGCAGATCTGGCACTACCAAACCACTAACTCCTGCGTCTTTTACCAGTTTTAAGAAAGCTTCCGCACCACGATAATAAATAGGGTTGTAATAAGTAAATAAGATAATAGGAACACTAACCGTTTGGGTTACTTCTTTGACAATTGCTAGAACATCTTCTAGTTTGACCCCTTTTGCCAAAGCCCTAGTGGCAGCAGCTTGAATCGTTGGACCATCTGCTAGAGGATCAGAATAGGGCACTCCCAATTCGATCATGTCTGCACCATTTTCCGCCAAAACTTTAATTGCTTTTGCGGTAGTTTCCAGGTCGGGATCGCCCGCAGTAATGAAGGGTATCAGGGCGCATTGCGAGTTCTTCTTTAACTCTTGGAAGCGATCGGCAACAGATGTCATTTGGTTGTTAACTAGCTAATTAATAAAGACAATTAAGTATTCTACAGCTATAGCTCATCGTCTTTTCAACGAAATTAGAAAATAGCAACTAAGATTGAGCTTTTTCCTCTGATTCAATTTCCGATTGTAGCTTAGCTAATTCCTCAGGAGACATCTCTTCAAGACGTTTTTGCATCACAGCTTCTTCGTAATCTGCCATCTGCTGATTGTAGGTCATGCTCTTCGTCAAAACCCTAAATAGATAGGTACAACCCCAGCCAATCAAACCGCCAATTAACAAAAACTGAGTCCAGATCCCTGCTGAGATACCATCTAAACCAGTTCCCTGAAAGACAAGAAAGATCGCTCCACCTGCCAAAAATATCCCCATTCCGATCGCGATTGCATCGATTCTACGCATAGTTAATTCGACTTAAGCTTTAAGATCGCGACGTTGAGGACGGAAATTCAAGAAAGGACTCAACAGCAACATGCCAGGGAAAGACAAGAAGACAAACAAATACATGATCAATCTTTCTACCGAACTCGCAACATACCAACGTTGCTTGAGATAAAAATAAACTAATCCAGGTAAAACTACCAAATAAGTCCCACTAAGAACTAAGTACAACAAGGCAGTAAACTGTGTCTCCGTAAAAGGCATAATGATACTCGCGATCACTCCAGTTATGATTTCTGCCATCTATTGTAACCCGATGCTGTTTCTTACCTGGAAGTGAAATTTTTTCTGCTGAAGTGTTGCAATATACGGAACTTACTGTATTATGTATTTGTTCGCAGGCTAGGCGAACAACAATAAACCCTTAGGGGGGTATGGCGGAATTGGTAGACGCTGCGGATTTAAAATCCGTTGAGGGTAATTCTTCGTGGGAGTTCAAGTCTCCCTACCCCCATAAATTTGAGACTTATCTGACAAGGTTTTAGTGTGACAGAAAGCATAACTTTACCGTCTTTGTAGGTTCATGCTTCCTACTGAACTTGGCAAGCTTATGTTTCCTCTTAAGCACTGAAGTGGATCACACGAAGCCCCTGGGTTAAAGGTAGTTATCCTGAAAACGTTTCAACGCATTTCTCACGTCTTCATATCGTAAGAAGCATCAAAACCCTGACAACTTTATACCGTTTGTTATATTGACTTAAATCTGGTTAAACTGCGGGAACAGTAATAGTTCTTTGGCTGAATGAACGATCTTAATGAGGTGTTGAACTTTGTCGATGACTTGGTATATGCCAAAACAGGGGAACGCTTTAACGACTTGCAACGGATAATTTTGCAAGAGTGCTGGCAGGATACGAAAAAAACTTATGATCGCATTGCCATTGAGTACGACTATTCAGCGAATTATATCAAGCAAGGAGTAGGCCCAAAGCTTTGGCGGTTGATGTCTCAGGCTATGGGAGAAAGGGTGACTAAAAGCAATTTTAATGCGGTGGTCACTAGACATCTGAGCCGACAAGCAACACCTGAAGTGACGGTGGCAACTGTACCAGTTGCTGAGACTAATGTAGCAGCCAAGACAGGAGAAAATAAAGTAGCAGCAGAGTTAGAATTACCACTCGATAGTGTTCCTTTGGGTTCTGCTTTTTATGTCGAAAGGAAGCCCCACGAAGCCCGTTGTTATCAAGAAATTTTACATACTGGCTCGTTTATTCGCATCAAAGCTCCCCGACAAATGGGCAAAAGTTCTCTGATGCATCGCATTATTAACTATGCTCAAGAGCAAGAGTTTCAAACTGCCTTAATTCATCTGCAACAGGCAGAGAGTAGTATTCTTGACGATTTGGAAAGGTTTTTAAAATGGTTTTGCTCTAATTTAGCGCGTCAGCTAGGTTTAAAGACAAATCTGGCTGAATATTGGGATGAGTTTTTAGGGGCGAAAATGAGTTGCACCTACTACTTACAAGAATATATTCTTAGTAATTGCGATCGCCCTCTGGTAATTGCTCTCGAAGAAGTTAACGAGATTATCGAGCATCCTGCAATAGCACAAGAATTTTTGACTCTAATTCGCTTTTGGCACGAGAAGACAAAAACCGACCGCAGTTTTCAACAGCTACGGTTGATTATGGTTCATTCAACAGAGATTTATATTCCTCTGGATATCAACCAATCACCTTTGAATGTGGGATTGAGAATTGAACTTCAGCCTTTTGATCGACAGCAGGTGGCAGATTTGGTTGCCCGTCACAGTTTACAACTTACAGATCCAGAATTAGAACAGCTATTGGCATTAACAGGTGTGTATCCCTATCTCACCCGCAGGGCTTTATATCATTTAGCACGAAAAGATCTGAGCTTCTCAGAACTATTAAAAACCGCTGCTACTGACAGCGGGATCTACAGCGATCGCTTACACAGTCATCTGCGAGCATTAGAAGACAAACCAGAACTTGTCGAACAATTCAAAATGGTGCTAGAAGCCACAGAAGCGATCCAAATCGAGCAAATTGCAGGCTTTAAACTACAGAGTATGGGTTTGATCGAGATTCAAGGTAACTTAGTTACGATTAGCTGCGATCTCTATCAGCGTTATTTTAGCGAGCGTTTCTGATAAAGGGCTTCGATCGCGTTGGTCTGGCTAGAGGATTCTCCCAACTTGAGATATTCCAGAGCAATTCTGGAGGCAGCAGGTTGATCTTTCCGAGCCTGAGCTAGTAGTTGGACAGCATAGCGGAGCTGACGTTTGTTGCTTTCATAATTTGCGATCGCTTTGGTAAGGACAGAGGCCAGAAATAGAGCCAATAATGCAGGGATAACAGGAACCCACCAGCCCAGCAACCACCCAGAATAAGTTACTAGCAAGATACTGCAACTGGCTAGGAGGAATAACAAACCTAGCTGAAGATCAGAAACTGCCTGACGAGCAATAATTGTGCCGACAGTTGCCCAGAGTAAAAACCAAAGAACCTCCTGGGATTCGTGCCACACTTTTATAAATCCTTTACCTGTAGTTGCTACATCTATAAGGTGATCGATAATGTTGGCATGGATGTAAATACCTGGCATTAGTTGATGTTGACGGTGTGGTGTCAACAAAAGATCGTTAAGACTGGCTGCTGTTGCTCCCATGAGAATGACACGATCTTTGATGGCCTCGGGGGGTATTTGATCTGTTAATAAGTCTTGAAAAGAATAGGTTGTAAAGTAATCCGCCGCACCTTGATAGTTGATAGCAATTTGGTAACCTTTGGTTTTGGCTTTAATATAGCTGCCGCTATTAGGTTTAAGAGGGGTAATGATGTTTTTACCTAGCTTAATAGTGCTGTCGTCTTTGGCTAGCTGTTTGGGTAGAATATCGCGAGTCCTCAGATATCTCAGGGCTAACTGAAGCGCAAAGCTGTATTCAGTTGTATCTTTCTGATAGCTAAGGATTGCTCGACGTACTACGGTATCTGGATCTAGTGCCAAATCGTTAAAGCCTACTTGTTTGGCTACTGCCAAAGTTGGATTGGGGTTGATTTGGCTGCCGATTAGTTTTTCGATCCCAATGATATTAGGAGTGTTGGCTAGTAGAGTGGTTAATTCCTGGTTGCCTGGCTCGACGGGAAGATCCCGATAGATATCTAAGCCAATGGCAATGGGTTGATGGCGATTGAGGTCACTAATAGCTTTTGCTAAAGTACGATCGCTGATTGGATACTGCTGAAGGTTTTGTAAGTCACTTTCTTGAATAGCAACAATGGTAATTGAGTTCGAGCTGGCAGAAACAGGCGACGAAACTAAAAAATCGTAGACAGCAAGTTCTAAAGGCTGTAGAGCCCCTGTCAAGCGGAACAAGTAAAGAGCAAAAGTAACACTAAAAGCGATCGCGAAAAGCCAGTTTCTTGCCAATTTAAAAGAGCCTACTTTGTTTTTGGCATCAAGTTTAAGTTGGGTTAATAGTTGGTGGGCTTCGGTGGCTGCTTCTAGAGCGATATTGACTTTCTGATGAGCAATTTGTTCTTGTTCGAGACATCTTTGGATTTGTTGTTGGGCGAGTTCTTGAGATGCTCCGAGAAACTGATAGTCCAGGTTAGAAAGGCGTTTTTCTTTGGCCCAAGCCAAAGCATTTTTCAAAGCTTGATCTCGCAAAAGTTGCGACTCGTCTTTACTAACAAACCAGTTATTAAACCGTACAGTATAGGGGCGATATTGCAGTAGCTGTTCTTCCAGCCATTTAAGGTTAAATATTTCCTGGTAAAGCTTATTTTTTACCTGGAGAATCCCCGATGATATTTCTATTAATCCTGATAACAATAATTCTCGGTGTTCAATGCTGTTATTTTTAGTTATTTTTGCTCCCCAAAGAATTTCTTGATAAGTACCGAGGATACTGAGAATATTTATTTTATCGTGCAGCAAACGGTTACTAATAGTACGAAGATGTTCGGGATCGTCTTGCTGTTCCCAGTCATTTAGAACCGAACTTTTTACTAAGTTATCGATAACAGAATCTACTTCTGATGGGGAGTCTAATAAGAGATTTTCTTGGGTTACTAGCTGACAAAGCTTCTGGGTTAAAAAAGGTTGCCCTGCCGTCCAATAGAAGATTCTAGCTAAGACTTTTTCTTTGATTTCTGGAGTATAGTCAAAACCTTGAGTTAGGACTTTACTCTCAGCTAACTTAAGCCCAGTAAGCTCAATCGCCCGGCCAATATTAAAAGGAGTTCGTTCGCGATCACGGATTAGTTGCGAGGGAGTAGCTACCCCAAAAAAAGCAAATGCCAGACGCTGATAACTCGGATTAGTTGCCCGTTGGTTATAGCAAAAACGAACAAAAGCAAAAAAATCATCACTAGAAAAAGCCAACTGAAAAATACTATCGATTTCATCGATAAAAATAATTAACGAACGTCCCTCTAAACTAGGTAAAACTACTTCAATCAGAAAATTTTGTAACCGCTGCACCAAAGAAAAATCTGCTTGTTCTTGCCACCACTTTTTGAGGTTAACTTGTGGCTTAACATTCAAACCAAGATAGATTTGATAAATAATACCTCGATACCACTGCACAGCATCAATTTCTTCGCTACCAATCCCTGTTAAATCGAGCGCAACTGTGGCATAGCCTAACTGCTCTAAAGCGTATTTACTCTTTACTAATAGAGAAGACTTCCCCATTTGCCGAGAATTAAAAACATAGCAAAATTCTCCTTGCTTGAGTGCTTCGGTGAGTTCTATATCGGCTGCTCTAGCTACATAGTTATGATTATCATTAGAGAGGCTGCCACCGACTTGGTAGCGATGACTGTTCATCAGCATAAAAAAGGCTTAATTCTTTCAAACTTAAGCGTTACCTCCATTAGCGTCAATAGCTTAGTTAGCATAGGGTTTAGGGACATTTTTCAAGTTAAGGAAAATCTCTTGCGCCTTTACATGGAAATGCCTGAGAGATAATCACAGATTTAGCAAGTGCAATTGTTATTCTGCGATCGCTATAACCAAAAATCTCAGACTCTTTTAAAAGCGATCAATTAGCTGGAGCACCAGTGCTGGATCAATATCTCCTTCGGAGGTTGTTTTTGCAGCAATTTCAATCTGCTGGATGAAGTCGTACCAGTAGCCATTAGCGGCAAACCATCGCGCTTGTTCTAGAGGACATTGCTGGTTAATTTCTTGGCGATCAATAGTTAAGGGAGTTCTAGTTACCCAGCCCGTAAAAAGTGGATCGTTTACATGAGGAAGATTGCCACAAATAACAGTTAGCTGCCACTGATAGTTTTTCCCCACTTCTAATGCTGGTCTATCTGAAGGTAAAGTAAAGCTATTAATTGCTTGTTCTGAGTTTATAGGTAAAAAAACTACTTCTGGCTCCTCGCGGTCTTCACTTCTAAAAGATAGGACTACTTTTGTCGCTGTAGTCTGAGGTAAATAGAGCAAGATTGTTGGTCTTGCTTGAGTAGTTAAACCATAGTTCCCTTCCGGCATGATTATCTTCATAGCTGGCTCATCCGCAGTACAGCTATTTGAGAGGGGATTGCGCGTTCCTGCCCCCCTAGTTTCTGGCTCTTCTCCTCCTTTGGGAGGAACAAATTGAATTTCTTGAAATTGTCGTTCTAACTCAGAATTATGAGAAGGTTCTGCACCGATTTTTGGGGCGTAGCACAGGCCAAGAGTTGTTACCAAAGAAGTAAGCAAAATTTTGTTAAACATAGGAAGTTGCTTGCGAAACTGAAAATACAGGAGATTATCTCGGTAGTTGTTAGAAACTAGCGTCTTTCTCGATCAAAAAAAAGAACAACATAAGTCATTCTTCAGGATACACACACTATAGGTTGTCAAAATTAAGCTATATCAGCCGCTTTTTGAGGACTTTTGCTTGCTTGTGCCAAACAATCCGTCTACAGTTTTGCTGATGAAGAGACTTTTCCAAGCATTGAATTAAACGGACTGTTGTTTTGCTGCTACATTCCGAATCAGTCATTAGAGAAATGGTTTTAGCTACCGAATTATTGGGAGTAACCTCGGCCAAAACCAAACCAACTTTTTTCCTCTCTAATTCTGCGAAGATACCAACAACATTAAGGTTGTTTTGGCGATATCGTAAATATTCCCAAGTTTTTAAAGTAATTAAGTCTTTAAAATGGTCAAGATGCTGTAGCTTTGTAACTTTAATAAATTTGTAACTAACTAATTGAGAAGTAGAATTATTTTTTGTAGCAGCTATATTCCGCGATCGCTGTACTCTAGAGTTACCAGAGTTTAAAGGATGAGATGATCTAGGAATCTGAGGAGAATTTACAAAAAGATCAGTTACTTTTTGATTAAGATTAGTATCTTCTGTTACAGTATCATCATTATCTTCTAAAAAAGTAGCAGTTTGGTTTTGAGAAATTGCTCTGTCTTTTAACCAGTTATCAGAATTATTATTTAGTAAAACTTGCTTCATCTTTATTTTTTATTTCCTTGCTCGCTAATGTGCCTATTCTGTCTTTTTCCTCGAAGATTATCAATATAGAAAACTTGATATAAATTGATAACCTCTTTTTGCCACAAAGCAGCTGTCAAAAATACTAGCGAAATTTTATCGAGTAAACTAGCGAATAATATCAAGCTATTACTCACTGGTTTAATCTCTTGGTAATTCACACTGAGAAATCCTATATTAAATTGGTATTAATTTCTTTTAAGTAATTTTTTCTCCATAAAAATACTGATTTATAGGCTTTATTTTAAAGATTCAATTTAGTTAGTTAGAATGCCAACTTATATCAACTTTTATCTATTTTCAGATAAGTTGATATTGGATTATTTTTGTGTGTAAGAGAAATACAAAAGGTTCGCACACACTTTTAAAAAAGTCGTAAGCACAATGAGTAATCCTGAAAATCTGATATTTAATTCTGATAATAATCACTACTATCAAATTACTGATACAAATCACCAATCTTGGGCAGATGCTTTGGCAGAAGCCAACGAACTTGGTGGTTATCTAGTATCTATTGATGATGCTGACGAGCTAAATCTAATCCAACAAAATCTTAATAACGCTGAAAATTATTGGATAGGTGGTGCCGATAATAATGTATTTGCTGCTGCCGCAGGAGATACTTACATTGCAAATCCTACAGATGATTTGTCTTTACCCGCAGTAATTGAGTACGGCTCGATACCCATTGATTTTAGTACCACTACAGCAATTCCAACATTCGACATTACAGGTATTAGTTTTGCCCCCGATATAACTAGTATCTCCACTTCTAACTTGATTGGAATTTCAGCAGACGAAGAGAGTAGTCTGATAAATCTCGACGAAATAACAAGTCTACTACCAGACGAACTTCAGTATCTTTGGAACACAGTATCCATCGAAGAAACCGCAGAAAACGAAGTTACTCTAAGCTGGCAAGATGATATCAATTTAACTGAGTTATTTAATGTCGGTGGCTTTTTACCCAATCTTGCTATTGATACTCCTACCTTTGTTATTACTGACGAAGCCAGTAGTACCACTTACGAATTTTCTGGCGATGTTACTGTCGGAACAGAAGAATTTGGCTTGGGTACTAGCTTTACCAAAGAAGGAGAAAATCAATTTGATTGGGATGAAATCTCTATCGCAGATTTCTCACTAAATAGTCTCACTACTTGGTTGGGAGATACCGTTGCAGGAGTTGATAGCTTTTTGGGGGATGACTTACCGACAATCGATCTAACAATTACCGAAGCTGAATTAGAGTTCAGTTGGCAAGACGAGCTTAACTTTACCGAATTATTCAACTTAGATGGTTTTCTGCCTGATGTTATTATCGCCGATCCAACTTTTGCGATCGCAAGTGAAGCTAGTACGACTAGCTATGAATTTGCTGGCGATCTAGCTATCGGTGGGTCAGAATTTGGTTTGGCTACGAGCTTCACTAAAGAAGCAGGTCAGTTAAATTGGAATGAGATTTCCATCAGTGACTTTTCTCTGGGTAGTCTAGCTACTTGGATTGGTGGGGCAATTGAAGAAGTTGAAGATATCTTTGGTGATGGCTTACCCAATATCGATCTAACTATCACAGAAGAGCAGGTAGATTTCTCTGGTAGCTTGGACTTTGCCAACTCTAATAATGAGTATTTAGGCTGGATTAACGCCAACCTCGGTTTAGATACTTTAGATGTTGCTTTCTCTTACAACACTGATGGCGAAATTGCCCTAG
>CAZSEZ010000056.1:0-18894 GCA_964606015.1 uncultured bacterium | reverse complement strand
CTATTATCTAAAGAAGTGTAACTATTGTTAGAGCCTATTGCAAGAGATTGCAGGTTTCTCTTAACTTAGTTAAGAATTGTTACGAGAAACAAAATCACCTATTTTACTAACTAGTGAATCCAAATCATCTCTATTAAGACGGTAACTGAGGGGATGGGCTACCAATCTTGCTGTACTTTCGTAAAGTACTTCTATTTCGATCAAGCCATTTTCTTTTAAGGTTTTACCTGTTGAGACTAGATCAACAATCGCTTCGGACATTCCTGTAATTGGACCCAATTCTACCGAACCTGAGAGGGGGACAATCTCTACAGGTAGATCGATAGAGTGGAAATGTTCTAAGGCTGAATTGATAAATTTCGAGGCAACTTTCCCATGAGGAGGTAACTCTTGCGATCGCTTATACTTGCTAGACTCAGGGACTGCCACAGAAAGACGACAATATCCAAATCCTAAGTCCGTGAGATTTGCTACCTGAGCTTGTTTTTCTCGCAGCACATCATATCCGACAATTCCCAGCTGTGCCTGACCGTACTCTACGTAAATTGGGACATCCTGAGCCCTAACCAATAGAGCTTGAGCTGTATTCGTTGGATCAGTAATTTGGAGTTGGCGGTTACTTTTATCTAGGAACAAACTGAAGTCTAAACCAACTTGTTTAAAAAGTTCAATACTATCTTTGAGTAAGGCACCTTTGGGCAAAGCGATCGTAATCATAAAAGCAAAAATAGTTTGTAACCCAAAAATTGTAAATTGTTCTGGGGAGTAAAGAAAAGAAACCAGAAAAATAAAGTGAAAGATAAGTGAGCTGTGGTGCGTTTTAAAGATCCCGTCAGATAAGTTGCTGTGATGTCAGTAGAAATGGATGAACCAAATCTTATGAATTTGAAAGGCAGGGATTCTTTGGGTTGAGTTCAAACATGAGAAGTTGAGAAATGAACGCTGAGTACTCAATAGCAGTAATACTCAATACTAGATACCAAATAATCTCAGAAGCTGTAAATTTTAAGCTGCACAAATCTAGATTTCCAGACTCTGAAAATCTCCTGCGAGAAAATTGTGACGACAAAGATTACGCTGGATTTTTCCACTAGAGGTTTTGGGTACGCTACCTGGTTTAAGTAGTAGAATTTGATGCGTTTGTAAGTCGTGATTTTGCGCGATTTGACGACGAATTAACTGTTTTAGGTCTGGCTTATGATTTTCTTGATTACGTGAATTCCAATAGTTACGCTCTATTTCCGATAAAATCACTAGCTTTTCTTCTTTTTTGGCAACAACAGTGAAACTGGCTGTTCCACTAGGACGAATGAAATTGCTACTTGCTTCTACCGTTCTTTCGATATCTTGAGGATAGTGATTGCGTCCTTTGATGATAATAAGATCTTTGAGGCGACCAGTTACGTAAAGTTCTCCTCCATCAATAAAACCTAGATCTCCAGTACGCAGAAAATCTATCTTTGGTTGTTCCACAATATGAGCATGGAAGGTAGTTGCTGTTGCCTCAGTTTTTTCCCAATAACCTCCGGCAATACTTGCACCACTCACCCAAATTTCGCCGATTTCCCCAGGCTGACAAATAGTGTTATCAGCTGGATTTACAATCGCTACTTTTTGGTCTTTCAGGCTGTGGCCACAACTTACTAGTGTACGGGTGGGTTGACTACTATCCTGAGTGATCGCAATTCGATTTTGTTCCAATTCTGTGCTGATTACTTGCTTAGTAATTGGCTTAGCTTGTTTGCTCCCTCCAGAGACGATCAAAGTTGCCTCTGCCATGCCATAGCAAGGATAAAAAGCTGAGGAACGAAAACCATGAGCAGCAAATGTTTTGGAAAAATCTTGCATTGTTTGATAACTAATCGGTTCAGCACCGTTAAAAGCAAGGTCCCAAGAGCTTAAATCTAGGTCTGCTGCTAGCTCTGGCTTATACCTACGAACGCAAAGATCGTAAGCAAAATTTGGTCCACCACTGGTCGTTGCTCGATAACGAGAGATGGCTTTAAGCCAGCGTAAAGGGTTTTGTAAAAACATTAATGGCGACATCAAAGTAACTGGGAAATCACCGTACAAAGGTTGTAAGATTCCGCCAATTAATCCCATGTCGTGATAGGGAGGAAGCCAAATAACTCCTTGGCTGTTAGTGCTATGACCAAAACAGTTGTGGATTGCTTCCAAATTGTGCAGCAAGTTATGGTGAGCAATTTTGACCCCTTTAGGTTCTGCTGTAGAGCCAGAAGTATACTGGAGAAACGCAAGATCTTGACTGCTTACCGCAAAATCTTGATATTTCTCAGCAACACCTAGATCTATGCGATCGCTAGCCAGCCAGCGCAAGGTTTTTAATTCTGGTGCAACTTCTGCTTTCTTTTGCAAGTTAGAAATAATGGAGTCTGTTGTCAGAGCCAAAGTTGGTTGTGCAGAATTAATAATGCTTTGGACTCTTTCGATGGAACGATTAGGACGAGGTGGATAAGCAGGAACTGCAATTGCTCCAGCATAAAGACAGCCCATAAAAGCCTCAATAAAACCTAATCCAGGGGGATACAACAACAATACTCGATCCCCAGGAGTACAAAGAGATTGAATATAAGTAGCGATCGCTTTAGCCTTTTGCTCCAATTGCTGATAGGTAAGGCTCTCAGTCTTGTCTTCTCCGTCAACTAAGAACTTATATACTTCCTTGTCTGGTTGGAGACTGGCTCTCTGTTGCAGAATCTGAACTAGGGTAAGCGATCTATTGCTGTTTTCTTTGCCACTCATTCAATTTAATACTTGCTAGTGTCGAAACAAATCGTGAGTAATACCATTCTGGATTTGGATACTCGTCAAGTTATATCACATCTGACTCTGCATCATCTTTGTCTGCTAAATCATTGACTAAAATATCCAATACGTATTCCCCTTGGTTTACAGACTGATTGGTTGCTAAGTCAAAGATAATACCATCGGTTTGGGCATAAACATTGATAAGTTCTGGAAGCTGGCGTTTTTTATTAAAACTTAAGAGCTGATAAATAAGATCTCCTCTACTGACTCTAGTGTTCAACGGTAGACGGTTTTGAATCATGCCACCTGTAGCTGCGTAGTAACTATTAATGGCATTTCTGGGCACAAATTTGATTGGGGTATGGGGCGGTACCTGATCGGATTGCAAAATTGTTTTGTGAGTCAAATAATTTTTAATTCCCTGGAACCCTTTAGCCACTGAATCTGGGTTCATGGTCATTCCTGAGCCCAATTCTAGTGTCCAAGCTTCAACATCAAACTTAGTAGCGTAACCCAACTGCTGGAACTCTTGCTCTAGGGCTAGCCAAGGTTTGAGAAATGCTTCATCAAAAGCATTACCATCGTACTCTGTCATCAGAATGCCATAGGAGATTCCAAAGTACCCTGCCGCAGCTTCGCGGGAAGCAAAACAAAATAAAAAATCAATGGCTTGGTTACTGGAACTATGAATGTCTATTACATGATCAGCATCTAAACAGAGAGATTGTAGGGTGGCGCGGTACTGCTCGCTGACCGTTGTACTAGAAGGTTGTTGGATTTTGGCTAATTGTTTTTGCCATGCTTGCTGGATTTTGGCTAAGTAATTTTGGCGAATAGCATTTAGCGGTAAGTCTAATTGAGACTTGGCAAATTGAGTTAGGTCTGAGGCTTCTTTGCTGTAGTCCCAAAAAATCCTATTCCAATTCTTGCCATCGTAGCTATTGAATCTACCTGTGGCGAAAAAGTGTCCCCTCTGATTGGTGGCGATCGGATTACACAAAGGGACGAGCCAAATTTCCCCCTTTAATTTATCTTGCTCCAAAGTGACCAGATACTCAATCAGGTTATGGATTACCGCATTGCCGACAATTTCCGCTCCATGTAAATTGGCTTGGATGTAGACTTTTTTCCCTGGTTGTACACCAATAAATTTATAAACCTGGAGAGATAGAGTATCACCAGATGCCATTTTGAGGAGGTCTATGGTTTCAATTTTGGGAAGCATCGCTAAATTTAAGAGAGGTATGGAGGTCTAGAGTCGGGTAGAGGAAATACTTGAAACTTGAAAAGCTAAACTTGCTGCTAGTCCTCTCCTTAAATTCTGAAAAAATCGCTAACTATTATATGGGTATTAGGAATGCCATCAAAATAGATTAACTAGTTCTAGTCTCTTTTCCTAATTTAGTTGACTTGTCACTCTCGAAAATTATGCTTAATTGTGTTCGTCGAACTTTAGCTATGGTGATAATTCTGTCCTGTAGTTTAGTTTTGATAACTGGTTGTAATAGCGATCGCTTAGTTGATAGCAGTATCACGCAAGACATTACAAAAATCACTCTCTGGCATGGTATCAATCCCCCAGCGAATAGAGATGTTTTTGCTGAATTAGTGCAAAAGTTTAATCAAGCCAATCCCGACATCGAAGTAGAACCTTTGTACATAGGCCAGCCAGATGCCCAACTACCGAAGATTTTTGCTGCTACGGTCAGTGGAGAAGCTCCGGATATGTTGTGGTTTGTCCCTCAGATAGCAGGTAAGTTGAACCGACTGGGTGTTTTGCTGCCTTTGCAGGACTGGTTCAATAATTCTCCAGTCAAAACTGAGGTCGATCCTGCCATGTTGGAATCGATGACTTTGGACGGGCAGATTCTTTCGATTCCTTTCGCTACCAATAACACAGCAGTTTTTTATCGTCCCGATCTGTTTCAAAAAGCTGGTGTAACGAAGCCTCCTCAGAATTGGCAGGAACTGAAGCAAGTGGCAAGTAGGCTAACTCAAGATACTAACCAAGATGGCAAGATTGATCGTCATGGTATCTTTCTCTCCTTGGGTAAAGGAGAATGGACAGTCTTTGCTTGGTTGCCTTTCGTTTACAGTGCAGGTGGCGAGATAATTAGTGATAATTTGCCTAATTTAGTGAATCAGGGAACTATCAACGCTCTACAATTAGGTGCTGATTTAGTTCAGGCTAAAAGTGTCATCCTCTCAGCACCAGAAAGAGGTTATGAAATGGATAACTTTATTGCAGGTAGAGTGGCAATGCAGGTTACTGGGCCTTGGACTTTAGGACAATTAGCAACTACAGATATTGAATACGATGTTTTTCCCATCCCTCCAGCAGAAAAGCCTGCTGCGGTTATAGGGGGTGAAAACCTTTTTTTATTTAAGTCTAACCAAGCTAGAGAAGAAGCAAGTAAAAGATTTTTTGAGTATGTTTTGAGTGAAGAATTTCAAACTAATTGGGCCTTAAAAACAGGCTACTTGCCCATCAACTTAAAATCGCAGCAAAGCACTGAGTATCAAGCCTTCATCCAAGATAATCCCGTTTTAGAAGTTTTTTTACAACAAATGAGCTATGCAAGATCGCGTCCTATCATTCCGCAATATACTCGGCTCTCAGAAAATCTTGGTAGAGCGATCGAGGCCGTATTACTTGGTAAGTCGACCCCAGAAGCTGCCCTGAAAAGATCTCAACAGCGATTAGACCTTTTATTTGACTGAAGCATCTGACTAAGTTTTTGAGTATTTTAGTCAATATTTGGACTCAAAGCTGCTGCCAACTCATACTGAGTGATTGATTAAATTTATGGGGAGGATATCTTATTATTTTGTTTGCCTGATACGTTGATTTAGATAGTAAAAAAAGAGTATTGAATGTCTAGGAAATATGGCTGATTTCTATTAGGGATAGCTAATAATTATTGTGTCTTTGAGAATAAGAGTATTTTTATTGTTGTTTATTGTAAAAATTAAAGATGTTTGTAATGTTGCTAGTTGTAGAAAAAATTAGTTGAGTGATGATACTGAAGCATAAATCCCAACCTAGGCTTTAAGATCCCAGATTATGCTGAAATCTGATGTTGAGAAATCGGGAAGTATAGAGGTAGTGTCCCCCATAGCAAGGAATTTTTCCCTGTAAATACTCCGTTCTCATGCAGATTAAATTTGACTACCGCTTCGATACCCAAGGTTTTTTCACTTCAGAACACCAGGCAGCCTTAGAGCAAGCAGCTGCTATTTGGTCTGGCATATTAGAGGATGATTTTCCCGAAGTTCCTGCTTTTACAGAACTGAGCCTTACCAATCCACAAACGGGTGCTGTAGAGACTATAACCCTGGAAGAAGAAATTGATGATTTAGTTATTTTTGTCGGTGCAGCCGAGGTTCCTTTTAACGAATCGACAAATGATGCTCTTGCTGTTGGACAATTTTTTGGAGTGGAACAGGTAGGGGATGTTTTCCAAAGACGTATTAGTGCTAATTTTCGCGATCGCGGAGTAGTTACCGATTTTGAACCTTGGTTTGGGGCGATTTCATTTTTGGCTAACCCCGAAAGAGTTTGGAATCTCAGTTTAGGATCTAGTGACTCAGATCAGTCGGATTTTTTGGCAGTTGCTCTTAGAGAAATTGGTCGGATCTTGGGAATTGGTAGCGCGCCTATTTTTGCAGAGTTAGCACGAGATGGCTTTTTTACAGGGGTTAATGTTAGTGAATTAAACAACGGCGAACCTCTACTTCTGGACCCTTTGGTAGACAGTGTAGTTTTAGGTAGTGATTTGCTGCGGGCTCCTACCGATCTGGATTTGGCAATTTTGGCTGATATTGGTTATGAAATTGCTGGCTTAACTAGACAAGGAGCAACTGTTGAGCTGGCTACCGAAACAGCAGAAATTATCCAGGGTACTAATCTAGGTGATCGCTTACGTGGTTTAGCTGGAGATGACACCATTAGAGGTAATGATGGCGAAGATACTTTATTGGGAGATGAGGGCAACGACCTTCTCGTCGGTAATGCTGGTGCAGATACCCTAAATGGGGGTTTGGGTGCAGATTTATTACAAGGAGATGAAGGTAACGATCTTTTGCTAGGTAGTGAGGGAACAGATACTCTCGAAGGCTCTGCGGGAGACGATACTTTGAGGGGTAATGACGGCAACGATGTTTTGTTTGGGGGATCGGGAAATGATTCTCTAATTGGTAACAGCGATAATGATAGTCTTCAAGGCAATCTGGGAAATGACGTGGTGAGAGGTGGTGATGCGGGAGATACTCTCGAAGGTAATAGTGGTGATGATACTCTTGAAGGTGGTAGGGGTAATGACAGTTTGGTCGGGGGGACTGGTTCGGATCGGTTTGAATTTGGCTTAGAATTTGGTACCGATAGAATCAATGATTTTAGCTTTGGCGAAGATTTGATTGTCATTTCTGCTGAGTACGATTTTGCAACAGATAGCTATGATCTCAATAGTGTGGCGGAGATCTTAGCTAGTCTAAGTTCTACAGATATTGGTGGGGGTAGTAGCCTCAGTGAGATTACTCCCCGTGGGGCTAATACAGTCGAAGTTATCCATGATAGCGATCGCACTATTACGGAAGACGATCTGGCAATTTATTTGCCTTTTCAATCACGAATTATCGCCAATAACAGTGGTTTTATCATCGAATTAAATCAAGCTTTTGAATTAGATAATCTCAATTTGTATCAAGGAATTGATCGCGAGCTAAATTTTCCTGATTTGAGATTGGTTGCCAACAGTACGGGCAGAGTAGTTGAAGGCTCTTTAGTGGCTACAGGAGAACGTACTCTGAGATTTGTGCAAACAGATGGTATTTTTGCGCCAGACGAGTATAGTTTGACCTTATTCAGTCGTCGAGATAGTTTTGTTTCTGAGGCAGGTGAAATTCTCGATGGTGATGTGGATGGCATTGCTGGTGATAACTTTGTCTCCGCGTTTACCATTGCCGCAACTGAACAAAGAGTCCTCAGTGTTGCTAATTTGAGTCAAGGAGCCGGTGATTCTACAAGTGTTGAGGTTGTCCTAGATGATGGGACAAATGTTACCTCAGTAGATTTTAGTTTTACCTACGATCCTAATTTGCTCGATTTGGATGATTTAGAGATTTCGTCTGAGCTTCCCACAGATTGGCAAATTACTGCTCAAGATTTTAGTAATCCAGGAGAGGCGACAATTTCCCTGGCTGGTACCAGCTCACTTCCAACTGGTGTAATAAATTTGGTTGATTTCAATGGGGTGATTCCTGAAACTGCGATCGCAGGAAGTTCTACGGTGTTAAACCTAGAAGCTATTCAGCTCAATCAGGGAAGTATCTCAGCTATTGGTGACTCTGGGGTACAGTTGATTAATTCAGTAGGAGATACCAATAGTGACTCAATAGTTAATAATCTTGATGTGTTGAATATATCTTATTTAGCAACAGGTATCAGTGATGGAATCAGCAATCTTGGTCAAATAGATCCCCAAGTGTTTGCCGATTTGAATGGTGATGGGGTTATTTCTGCTTTAGATAGTTATCTAGCTCATCAGTCGTCATTAGAAAGCTAGTTAACTAGGAGAGTTACTGATAGCGAATCCCTGCTTTGCTTAGACGTTTGATGACTTCACCTAAGCGATCGCAGTCTGCAATCAAACTAATTCTGACGTAGCCTTCTCCCGCTTCACCAAAAGCATTACCAGGGGTAACGACGACTCCTGTATTTTGCAGTACATCCAGAGCAAATTCTGTGGAGCCAACTCCTGGTGGTGTGTCTACCCAGAGATACATGGTTGCTTTAGAAGGCTTGATCTTCCACCCCAGTTCACCCAAACCGTTGATTAAGAAATCTCGGCGCTTACTATAACGTTTTTGAACTTCCTTAATGTAGCTATCGGGAAGATTAAGTGCGGTTTCTGCTGCTTTTTGCACTGTGGCAAAAATGCCGTAATCTAAATTGGTTTTAAGAGTTCGTAATCCTTGAATAATATTGGAATTACCTACGACAAAGCCGACGCGCCAGCCCGCCATATTATAAGTCTTAGATAGCGTATGGAATTCTACGCCGATATCTTTTGCCCCAGGAATTTCTAAAAGACTGGTAGGTTGGTAGCCATCAAAAGCTAGTTCTGCATAGCAGAGATCATGAACCAGCATGATCTGATAGTGACGAGCAAATTTGACCGCTTCCTCAAAAAATTCTCTCGGTGCGGTTGCTGTAGTTGGGTTATTGGGATAATTAAAGTAAAGAATTTTTGCTTTCTGGGCCACTGCTTCAGGAATAGAGCTAAAGTCAATCAGCCAATCCTGGTCTGCGGACAAAGGAATATCGTGGATAACTCCTCCTGCAATTAGAGGTCCGCGAAAATGTGCAGGATAAGAGGGGGAAGGTACTAAAACCAGATCTCCTGGATTAACATATGCTAATGCCAGATGGCCCAAGCCTTCTTTGGAGCCAATTAGTGGTAATGCTTCGCTATCTGGATTGAGTTCGACGTTATAGCAGCGGTTGTACCAGTTGGTAATTGCGGTTCTGAAAGAAGCCGTTCCCTCGAATGGAGGATAGCCATGATTTTGAGGATGGGCGAGAGCTTCTTTGGCTGCATCGATAACTGGTTGCGGTGCACAACCATCAGGATTACCCATACCCAAATCAATTAGGTCTAAGCCTTGTTCTCGTGCGCGGGCTTTTAGCTCATCAAGACGGGCAAACACGTATGGTGGTAAAGCACTCAGGCGATCCGCGCAGGTAATCCAGTTCAAACTCATCTCTACAGCTGTCGGTTAACGTAGCCTCTTATTGTAAGGCATTAAGGAGAAGAGATTAAATGATTAGTTTATTTAAGTGTTAAATCCTATATATTTGCTCTGTAGCAATAGCAAATCGATTTTTTGTGCGTATCTTTGATGTGGAATGAGGTGAAGCTCTGCTAATTTATACTAAGTCCATTGATATCTTGGCTGTTGCTGAATCTACATTTCATGTGCTTCTCTAGATAGTGCATAGAGCGGAAATTAGCACGCTTAATCTCTTTAAAACTGAACTTATTTTCTTAACTGACGGTTGTATTGTTTCATTTCAGGGCTATCGTCACCATAAACATCCTCTATTTGAGCCCGACAACAAGCGATCGCAAAGTCATTGAATTCATTTGCTTCTACACCATACATGTCCTGAAACGTATCGGGTTGAACTCGACAGAAACGGGGACGCTCATCATAAATTGTGCATTTACGAGTTTCCTGATCTAGATTGATGCACCAGCCATCCTCTCCTACCATTGCTAGATAAGTTTTTAGTTCTTCAGGAGTGAGATAAACATCTAGATCTGGTCGATCTTCGGGAGTTAGATTACAGCAAGCACCACAATTTTCTACACAAAGCCAAGTTTCTTTTTTCATTGAGCATTTTCCCCTTAAGATTAACCGCCGAGTAATTATATCGCGATCGCTGTATCCCTTTGCCTCGATTTTCTTTGAGCTAACATGTAGCAAATTCTTTGACTGGGGAAATATGTTTTTCTCCTTTTTTTATCAGCTAATTTTCTCCTACGACTAGATATGGATCGAGACAACTATTCAGTAAAACCAAGACTTCTTAATTCTCGTGCCAGAAAATTTATTTGGCTTAAGATCATTCGTTTAGTTAGGCAGATTTTGCCTCCACAAGTGGATGAAGTCTACGTTCAAAAACTTCACCGTGAGCTATGGCTAGATGCTAGCTGGAATACTAACTTTATTGTTTTTACGATTAGTGCTTGTTTGATCGCTACTTTTGGTTTGATTAGTGATAGTACAGCAGTGATTATTGGCGCGATGCTCGTTGCCCCTTTGATGTTGCCTCTTAGAGCAATGGCTTTTGCTGCTTTGGAAGGGGACTTCCCCCTATTCCGTAAGGGTTTATTTTCGATTGCAGGAGCCACTATTGTCGCTTTTTCACTGTCTTTTATTGCTGGTTATGTAGTAGATATTCCTGAATTTGGTTCAGAAGTATTATCCAGAACCCAACCCCATCTTGTAGACTTAGCGATCGCATTTGTCGCTGGGGGTATCAGTGCTTTTGCCAAAGTGAGAAAAGGGGTCAGTGATGTTATTGCTGGGACAGCGATCGCAGTAGCTTTAATGCCTCCGCTTTGTGTGGTCGGGCTAGCTTCGTCTCAGGGTCAATCATCCTTTGCTAGAGGTGCATTTTTACTTTATCTAACCAACCTTTTGGGGATTACCTTGGCTTGCATGGTGGTATTTATTCTGGCGGGATATACCGAAATTAGTCATGCTTTGGGCTGGACTGTAATTTTAACTGGTATTTTGATTTTGCCTTTGGGCGCAAGTTTTCTACAACTAGTTAGACAAGCCCAGCTCACTACAAAGATCACCAATAAGCTAACTAATGAAACTCTTACTGTTGGCGAAGGAGTGAACAACACCAATATTGAAGTAGATTGGACGAGGAACCCGCCCATTGTCTACATTACACTCCAAACAGATAAAAAAATTACTTCTCGGCAAGCTCGATTAGTAGAAGAATTTATCCTAGAAGAAATGAAACAGCCTTTTAATTTGGTTTTTACAGTGGATGAGGTAATTCGAGTTACCTCAGATGAGGAAGAACAACAGCCAGAACTAGGTAGGTTTAGATAATCAACATCCTAGCTAATCTTATTTAGGATACTTTCTCGGGATCGGTTGATTCTCGTTTGAGATTTTTAAACTGCTCTAATAAGCGATCTGCCCAGTACTTAACATCATAAGTAGTAACTGTTTCATACATCTTATTCATGCGAGTAGTCTGCTCTTCAATAGGCATTGCTAGGGCTTGTTCAATCGCTGCATCCATTCTCGTAATCGAATAAGGATTAGTCAGAACTGCTTCTGGTAGTTCAACTGCTGCGCCGACAAACTCTGAGAGTACTAGTACGCCACCACTACCTTGATGTGCCACAATGTATTCCTTAGCGACTAAGTTCAAACCATCGCGTAGAGGGGTAGTCCAGCAGATATCCGCAGCTTGGTAATAAGCCATCAAATCAGATAAGGGGACAGGCTGAGTAAATAAGCGAATTGGCATCCAGTCGAGTCTACCGTAGCGTCCGTTGATCTTCCCTACTAGCTGTTCAATGGTGCTTTGAGCCGTTTTATAGATTCGCATTCCCGCAGCAGCTTGTACACAAGTCATAATAAAACTCACTTTGCCATGAAGATCGGGACGACGGTCTAGAAGACGCCCGTAGGCTTCGAGCATTTCTTGGTTGCCTTTAACGTAGTCAACTCGGCCTGCGGCAATAATTAATTTTTTGCCGTTGAGTTCTTCTTTAACTTTAGCAACTCGTTCTTGTGTTTCTGGTTTCGCCAATACGGAAAGAATATGCTGTGGATTGGTTCCTACGGGAAAGGCATCGATATTAACCACTTGACCTTTGTAGCCTAGCTTGGTGGTAACTTCGGGTTCTGCTAAAGCCAACCCTACAGGAGTCATATGTCCTGCTACTGGTTTTTGCTCTAAGACTTCTACTGGCTTAATACTGCGAGCCACATTAACAAAGTTTTCCGCATAGCGTGGTACATGGAAGCCAACAATGTCACAACACAACAAACTCTCAACAATGGCATCACGCCAAGGAAGAATGTTGAAGACGTCCACTGAAGGGAACGGTGTATGGTGGAAGAACGCAATTCTAGCATTGGGTTTGCGTTCACGAATGTAATGCGGAACTAGCCATAAGTTATAGTCATGCACCCAGATTAGGGCATCGTCTGCTGCTTCTTCACAAGCTGCCTCAGCAAAAAGACGATTAATTTCCTGGAAGTTTTTCCAGTCTGTAGTTTCAGAAGTGAAGTGATCGGGAAAAGAATGCAAAATTGGCCAGAAGGCTTCTTTGGAAGTGATGTGATAAAAGTCTTTTACTTGCTGAGCATTGAGTGGTATCCGACGAACATTGTAGTTGGCTTCTCCTTCAATAGTGATGGTCGGTTCGAAGGCAGCCATTTGCTTCTTATTTAGTTGTTTCCAGGCAATCCAGGTTCCCTGATTGACATCGGCAAAAAAGCTTTTGAGAGTAGGGACGATTCCGTTGGGACTCTTCTTCTGAACGTAGTGAATTTTTCCATTCTTTACTATCTCATCATGAGGCTCGCGATGATAGAGGATTACTAGGGAAGATTTCATGATGTTTCGCTGATTGTTTCTAATAGAACCTAACAACTAACCTACTACGGAAAGCATTAAGCATTATTAATCTTGATAAGAAATATTAACTAGTTGGTAACAATACAATAAACATTCTCTAGAGGGATCTTGCTTTGGTTAAAAATGGGTAAAATTGTCCCCAAGATTTGGTATTTAGTTTAGGGACGGACAGTAACAGAAGTGTTAATCGAAGTAAGTCAATCGGTTGAGCTAGTTCCAGAAGCAACCAGTAAGTTACTTGCCTGGGCATCCGCCCAAGAAAGCAGCCAGAATAGCTATTTTGAACAGTCTCAAGCTATAGCTAGGAAGTTAGGCGCGCACTACCGCTCTGATGGTTTGACTGAGATTGGTTTTTGGGTTCCTGGTTTAGTCCGAGATGCTCTTCACGAAAGAGAAATTTACCTTGAAGTTTTTACCCCTTTAGAAGGAATTGTTTGGCGGAGTCAAGAACAGAGGGTTCGGTTTCGTCTTGATCGTTTGCATCTGGAGCAACAAGGAGAGTATTTTTGGGGAGTTGTAGCGGGGATGACTCCTGGTAATCGCGAGCATGCAGGTTCTTTTTACTGGTTGCGTTACATAGATCGAGCAGATAAGCTGCGAACTGTAGGGGATATTATGCCGTACTCGCTTCCTTATGGTGTGTTTGCTCCTGCTGAGCTTTATGATGTAGCAGCTTTGCAGGCAGAAAGAGCGGATTTAGAGTATTTCAAACCTCCTGAAACAGTTAAAAAAGGTCAAACTTATCGGGTAGAAGCCCCTAGCAATATACTACAGTTGCACGTGGGAACGGCTACCGCAACAGGTACAGTTGAAGGTTTGACCAGGCTTTATAAAACTATTGGAGACAAGATTCTTCAAGGCGAAACTCTGACTCCAACAGAAAAGAATTATATTGGTTACGATGCAATTCAGCTATTACCCACAGAGCCGACGATTGAGTTTCGTGATGAGTATACTCCCGAAAGTGAATTCTTCTCTGTTGTTGCAGAAGAGGAAGACTCAGTCGAGATTGAGTTGACTAAACCTCATACTCAGGATTGGGGCTATGATGTTCCAATTATTGGTTCGAGTACAACTAATCCCTCTTTATTAGGTAGTCTTCGTCCTCATGAAGTAGTGGACTTCATTGCAACCCTACACAATTTTCCAACTCACCCAATTAAGCTTATTTACGACCTGGTTTACGGTCACGCCGATAATCAGAGTGAATTATTAATTAATCGTCAATTTCTCAAAGGCCCTAATATGTATGGGCAAGACCTCAGCCATCAGTTACCAATGGTGAGAGCAATCTTACTGGAGATGCAGCGACGTAAGATTAATGATGGTATTGATGGTATTCGAATTGATGGTGGGCAGGACTTCCGCTTTTTTAATCCTCTCTCTGGCAGAGTAGAGCAGGATGATGCTTATTTGTTGGCGATGAGCAATGTTCCCCAGGAGATAGGGGCGTATCGTAGGCTTTTGTTTACGATTTTTGAGGATGGACGTCCTTGGCCCGAAGAAGGTTGGGAAGAGAAATCTCGCTATCGCGAGCTAATCGAACTGAAACCAGAGTCCTATCAATGGGGACCTCTGATCTTTGCCCATAATACGCCTTCTTTAAAGGGTTTTTGGCAGAAAAAATGGAGCAGAGTACAAGAAGTGATGACTATTGGAGATCGCTGGATTACTGGTTGTGCTAACCACGATACTGTCAGAAGAGGTAACCAAATTGAGTTGGAGCAGCCAATCAATAGGAGCTTGGGAGATAATTTAGCGGATATTATTCATCACGCTTATGACAACCCCGCTATCACTACTTGGGTTTATGGTTTTAGTCCGGGGTTACCTATGGACTTCATTAATGCTCTGATGCATGCCCCTTGGATGTTTTTTCGCAACACCGACGAACAGTATGGAGTCAAGGTAGTCTCTGAGGAAATTGGCTTTCTTTTCTGGCAAATTACTCCTGAACTGTATCGTCAGCCATACTGTTTTCCCAATCTCAAAAAGATGGGTTTTAAACAGTTAAACCAGTTACAGGAGTTTGGTCGGGCTCTTCAACTGGGGATGGTTCAGCAAGAACACAATATTGCGGATACCGTGGAATTGTTACGCTCTTGTTCGGAAACTCATTGCATAGTGGATATTCCAGTTTTGAAGGAACTTATGCGCGGTGGGATGGTTCGCTTTCTAAAAAAACTAGATGTAGATCGTCTAAAACATTTTGCCCAGATGTTTATGCAAGATTGTTACGAGCTTTGTAATGTATCTCACTACGACCATCGAGTAGATCCAATTCAAGCAGAATTCAATTTATTTTTGCGTCGATTTAGGCGCGATCGCCCTTGGCTTGCTGAAAACATTGCTCAAGATGACTTATTTGATCGTTTGGATGCGGCAAATGAGAGTGTTTTTTACGGTGTGCGTTATTCTCCAGATAGTCAAGAAGGAGTCGCCTTTGTTGCTAATCTAGAAGGGGTTGAAGTGACAGTTGATGTAGCAGAATTACTCAATATCGATCTCTCTCAATGGCAAATCGCTATTTCTACTTCTGATCTCAAAACGGAAAGTCCTAGGGATCTGAAATTAGCCCAAAGCCAGGCTTTATTGCTTACTTTGGTCTCAAATTGAGGAAACCGTGTCATGAAAATAACATCAATCTACTTTTTCCCCCAGTTCTTGAGTCATATTGCTGAGTAAACTTGATACTTCTTACCGATGTCGAGTATTGCCAAATTCCAATACTATTTATATAGATACTTCTCGAACATCTCCAGGATGAGTTCAGCCTCAGTGCTAAACATATTCCTGGTTTTATTCTTTTTAACAACTTGTTACTCTCTTAAGTCTACATCCTAGGTATGGCTTTTGCCGAGTCGTTAACGCTAGTTTGTAGATAGCGGTTTATTTTCTTATCGCTTCTGTAGTAGATATTCGCGTTCTGCAACTTGCTTTAGCCGTCTCAATTGGGCTTGCATGTCTTTTTTTGTCCAACTGGCAGCAAAGGTATTAAAGCCATAATTAACTAGAGGATTGGGAATTGTAAATTCAAATTTATTTAGGAGTAAAGTTCCTTCGGGGATTGGTTGACATTCCCAACGATCTCTTCCCTGAAAAAAGCCTGTGAACTGCCAGACAATTAGGCCAGGCTCTCTCTCAACTACTTCGCTTGTTAAGGAGGGTTGCCAGAGAGGAATTTGAATTAGGAAACGACTCAGGCTACCAAGTTCTGTGCTCCAATCACCGATTGGTTCACAGCGTAAAGCAGGATTGAGCCATTGATGCATTAAAATGCGATCGCTCAAACAGCTTTCAACTATTATCGCACTAGCTGTAATTGCGATAGATTGCTCAAAAACCTGAAATGTGGACATCAGAATTGTTGTAAATTAATTTGTCATTTCCCTGAATTATATCTTTCTAAACTAATCTTTTTAGGCCGTATCAATCCTAATAGAAAGATTCCCAAAGGGACTCATGATCTAGACCGAAGAATTTGAGCAAAATTCTTAAATTATGCGGTTCTGTAGAAAGAAATGTGAGACTTTTGTCTGACGATTAAGAAAATTTTGTTAAAAAACAGCGCATGTAAAACGAAGTGATACAAGCTTGAAGCAAGGGTATTAAGTACAGTGTTTAATCCTTATTCTGGTTCATACATTAGATTTACATTTTGTTTTATGGATTGGTTAAGAACAAGCTCTGGCTAGAACAAAGATATTAACTGATCTTTCTTTAGTAGTACTTTTGACTAGGCAATTATGCTTAAATTGTAATTTATCCTTAATTCTACCTATATTTCTCTAGTTCTTTGGCATATATTGATGCCAGAAAACTGCTGAAATAAAAGTGGTACTGAGTCTTGGTAAAGCTGGATTGCATCTGGTTTTTCCCTGGTCATTACCGTTGAGCAAGTTTAGGTGTATTAGACAATTGTCTTTTTTACAGCGTTTCTAGTTTCAACTTTGCCAATTACCAGGCTCAAGACAAATAAAAATTAAATTCGATTCTCCATGGGTATTTCTACGGATATCATTTTAATAAGTTAACCGCAAAAAACATGACACACTTATATGGCTCACTTGAGACAGATATCTATTTGGCGGCAGTAAAACCGATTTTTTCTCCATTACAGCAGATTGGCTCTAGTCTGGGAACGGACTTAGGTTCTTCACTGTTAAATCTGGTCAAAGCTCTAATCATCCTGATCGTAGGTTGGATTGTATCTGGCTTTGTCAAAAACATTATCAAAAGCATTCTTGGTGCTACTGATATTGATAATCGCATTGCTTCCTGGGTTACTGGCCAAAGAGGAGGCGATTCTTTCCCTGTGGAAGAGTGGATCGCCAACATCTTTTGTTGGCTAATCCGACTTTTTGTAATTGTGGCGTTTCTAAATGCGCTTCAATTGCAAGCTGTTTCTGCCCCCATCAATTCTCTGCTTAACCAAGTTACTAGCTTCATTCCTCAAATTCTTGGTGCTGCTATCTTGATAGGTGTAGCCTGGGTTGTAGCTACTCTGGTTAAAACTCTTGTTGTTAAAGCTTTGGATAGCTTTAGTCTAGACCGCAAGCTTGGGGATAGCGTTGGTGGAGATCCTGGCTTAGATCTCAGCAGTACTATTGGCGATGCCCTTTACTGGTTCATCTTTTTGCTGTTCTTGCCTGCGATTCTTAGCACTCTAGAGTTGGACGGAACTCTACTGCCTGTTCAAAGCATGGTAGACGAAGTGTTAGGTGCATTACCTAACATTATTAAAGCAGGTGCGATCGCATTTATTGGTTGGTTTGTTGCTCGTATCGTTAGCAAAATTGCTACTAGCTTTTTGGCTGCTGCTGGTGCAGATCGCCTCGGTGAAAAATTTGGAATTAGACCCGCAGGAGAGCAACAGTCTCTTTCCGGAATCATCGGTACAATTGCCTTTGTCTTGATCTTGATTCCTTTTGCGATTTCTGCACTAGAAGCGTTACAGATTTCGGCAATTTCTGATCCTGCGACTGATATGTTGAACCAAGTGTTCAACCTCTTACCAAAACTTTTCTCTGCAGCTCTAATTCTCGGCTTCTTCTTCATTGCTGGACGCTTTGTGGCTGATTTGGTAAGTAACATTTTGGCTAGTGTTGGTTTCGATAATTTCCTTGATTGGCTAGGAATTTCTGTTGGGGATAGCTCTGCTCAAAGTGGTGAATTCGGTACTGAGCAAGCAACTGTTTTACAGACTGATAATTCTCTACCTTCTAAGACTCCTTCTGAGTATGTCGGCTTGATTGCTCTTGTTGGTATCATGCTGATTGGTAGTGTTTCTGCTGTTAATGTTTTAGGTATTCCTGCACTAGTAGATGTCATCAACATAATTATGGCAATTGCTGGTCAGGTATTAGTAGCGATTCTCTTCTTTGGCGTTGGTCTGTTTATCGCTAATTTCGTCTTCAAATTGATTGTGGGCTCTGGAATGTCTAATTCTGGCCTGCTAGCTCAGGCAGCAAGAATTGCGATTCTCGCTCTTGTAGGAGCTATGTCTTTATCTCGCTTAGGAGTTGCACCAGATATTGTTAATCTAGCTTTTGGTCTACTCTTGGGTGGTGTAGCTGTTGCGATCGCTTTGGCCTTTGGTCTTGGTGGGCGTGACGTTGCTAAGGAAAATCTCCGTTCTTGGATTAACTCCATGAAAAATAACTAATTCTTATTCTTTGCATCTAGGGTTTAACTAGAGTTGTTTGCTGTTCGTGATAATAGCTGGCAGTTCTTGATAAATTAGGATGATCAAGAAAAGATGCGAATACTCCTGGTTTTTCCGCCGGGGGTATTTTTTTGATTGGTCGCTTGTTTGTTACAGAAGTTGATTTTCTATAAAAAAACTCTAGTTCACAACCGAACCAGAGTCTCTAAAATCTTTTTTCTTTCTTCTCTATTTTCTGATCTCTCTAACTTCTAAGGTTTACGACACGAATTAAAAGTAG
>CAZSEZ010000055.1:10020-18899 GCA_964606015.1 uncultured bacterium | reverse complement strand
GAAAAAATTCCTTACATAAGCGATCACCACGGTATTGAGCGCACTGATAACTATCACTGGTTACGTGATGATAACTGGCAAAAGTTCATCAAAGGTGATTTGGATTTTAAAAATCCCAAAATCTTGGACTATATTAAGGCTGAAAATGAATATACCGAGAGCGTCATGGGAGATACTACACAGCTCCAAGATGACCTCTATCAAGAGATGCTCTCTCGTGTCAAAGAAGATGACGAACGTGCTCCTATGAAAGATGGGCAATACTTCTATTACGCACGTATTGAAAAGGGTAAAGATTACTTTTACTACTGTCGTAAAAAAGAGAGCTTAGAAGCCACAGAAGAGGTTTATTTTGATGTAAATGTTGAGGCTCAAGGCAAAGGCTACTACAGTTTGGGTGCGCTTAGTCGAAGTGAAGGCGATCTCTATCTTGCCTATTCCGAAAATACCACTGGTTCGATGGAATATGCGGTCAAAGTAAGGGATCTCGAAACTGGGAAAACTCTTCCTTGGGAGGCAAAAGAGGCGACTGGCAGCCTGGCTTGGTGTGGTGATTATCAACATATTTACTACATTGAGCGAGATTTTCAAGATGGTCGTGGACGCGCGCTCTATCGTTTTCCCATTCAGGAAGGACCTCAAAAAAGAGAGTTGGTCTTTGAAAGACCGGAGCATTTGAGCAATCTTTTCATGTCAATCTATAAAACCAGTGATAAAAACTACATCGTTTTAGAATTTGGTGATACCAACGCTAACCAAATCTATCTAATAGATGCCAAAGATGCTAAAGCCCAACCGATCCTCTTCCACGAACTAGAAGAGAATACTCTTATTTCCCTAGATTCAGGACATGGTCAACTTTATATCCTCAGCAATGCTGAGGGGTGTATCAACAATAGAATCTTGATCTGTCCCCAAGAGCATCAGGAAAAAGAGAATTGGTCAGAATTAATTCCTCATAGCGATCGCTTTTACATTGAAGACATCGATCTCTATCAAAATCACTTAGTGATGGTGGTTAACGACAATAAATTGGCACTTCCTAAGATCGTTATTAGAAATATTACTACGGGAAAAACCAATGAAATAGAAATGAAGGATGAAGCCTATTCCCTTGGTTACATTGGGGCTTTAGAGTTTACCAGTGAAACGATTCAGTTTAGTTATCAATCACCTATTAGACCCGGTGAGACTCAAGAATATAATCTAGAAACTGGGGAGATTTCTATCGTTAAACCTGGAGAATGTCCCAACTTCAATCCTGATAATTATCAAGTCAAACGAGTCTTTGCTCCTGCTCATGATGGTGAGTCAATTCCTTTGACCATTGTTAGTAAAAAAGAATTTACCCAAGATGGTCAAGCCCCAAGCTTTATCTACGGTTACGGCTCTTATGGCTACTCCATGCCTGCTTATTTTTCATCGAGCATCATTAGTTTGGTAGATCGAGGGTTTTCTTGTTCTACTGCCCATATTAGAGGTGGTTCCGATAAAGGCTATCAGTGGTATCTAGATGGCAAGATGGATAAAAAAATCAATACCTTCAAAGATTTCATCGCTTGCTGCCAGTATTTAATTGACCATAAATATACTTCTCAAGGCAAAATTGTCGCCAATGGAGGAAGTGCTGGGGGACTTCTTATGGGTGCTATTACCAATATGGCTCCTGAACTCTTCCAAACAGTGATCCTGGATGTCCCCTTTGTTGATGTCATCGCTACTATCTGTGACCCAACGCTGCCTCTAACGCCACCAGAATGGAACGAGTGGGGCAACCCGATTAAAGATAAAGACGCTTTTGAGTACATCCTCAGCTACTCCCCTTACGATAATGTGGAGTCGAAAGCATATCCTCATATGCTGTTTAATTCTGGGATAACTGACGAGCAGGTTACTTACTGGGAGCCAACCAAAATGGTGGCTAAACTACGCGAACTCAAACAGGATGATAATTTACTGCTCTTAAGAATGAAGATGACAGCAGGACATGCAGGCTCTTCGGCTCGCTATACCAAGCTTAAAGAAAGGGCATTTGACTATGCTTTTATCTTGAAAGCTCTGGAAACTTAAGGGATAGAAATGTTTTGTCATTTTCATAGGTGCGATCGCGTTCCAGCTTGATAAAAGTAAGTTACGAAAGCTCCAGTAATATCGAAAGCTGACAAGCCAACCCAGATACCAGTCTGAGAGCAGATTTCCTCTCTCAATCGTAGACCAATCTAATTTGTGAAAATTTAGTAGGTATGATCAAATTTGGCTATGTAATAAATTATGTTCCAGATGTGGATAAAGCTTTGTTATTTTTTGAGCAAGCTTTTGAGATGAAGCGTCGATTTATTACAGAAGAACGTGATTATGGCGAACTTGATACAGGACAAACTATCCTGGCATTTGCCTCTCATGAGTTAGGCAAAACTAATTTTGCTGATGGATATGTCAGTGCAACAGGCTCTGCAAAACCTTTAGGGATTGAAATTGCTCTTGTTACGGAGAATGTAGAGGCGATCCATAATAGGGCAATTAAACATGGTGCAGTAGAACTCAAAGAACCTGAAACAAAACCTTGGGGACAAACAGTCTCCTATATCCGCTGTCCATCTGGCATCTTGATAGAGTTATGTACTCCCATTAAATAGTGCGATCGCTTCATCTTCTAGAACATTTTTATGTAATTAGTCACTTTTTCCTGAAGTAATTATCACTGTTTTAGTGGCTTGGAGTAGAACTATTATTTATGAAGTGAAATCTTAGTCACCGTAGATAAAAAAATTGCTCCAGGCATATTTTGCCAAAGATACAGAGCTTTGGCAGCTTTCAGCAGAATTAGGATTATTGATAAATTTTATGCCTTCAGCTTCTAATAGCTTTCTCTGCTGGGGAATATGAGCTATGGTTTTTCCTTTGGAATCCAGGATTCTATGCGTGGGATAATTTTGAGGAGCTTTTTTGATATAGAGAGGCATAACTCTAAAGTAGCTTCTGTCTACACCTATCCCCGCAATAATTTGTTGATAGGTGACTATTTTTCCTTGAGGGATTTTGCGTAAAAATTCTAGAAAACGTTCATATGGTATCTCAGATAAAGCAGGAAAATAGTTGGCTTTTAGCTCTGCAATGTTACCAATACCAATCTTTCCTGATTGAGTTACTACGCCTAAAATTCCTCTTTTTTGTTCGATATTTTTGGTTGAATCAACCAGATGAGCTATTCTTTTGCATGGTTCACAGTAGAAAGTTAGCCTAATAGCTGCTCCACTAGGAAAAGTGAGTAGTGTGCCTGGTCTAAATTGCTCTGGGCAGACATTTGCTAAAACAATATTTTCTCTTAAGGCTCCTGGTGTAATAGATAGTTGCGATAAATCTTCTGCACTAACGATCAAGACTTGTCGAGGACTAATCGCGTTCGCATTAACATCTCCTTGAATACCATAGCCTTTAGATAGATTGAGTTGCTTTGTCTCAGACATTGACCTGCCGTGCTCTCTCTTAATAAAGAGGTACTGTATCGAAGTTTTAAAACTAGACATAAATAGTGATATTTTGCGATATTTATGCGATTAATTGATGGATTTAATGGATGTTTAATCTGGTAAGTGAGCTTGCTAAACTCATTTCTTCTGCAAAAGAGCTGGATTATTTCTGCTTAATATGCAGATTAAATTTTCTCCTTTGTTATCAAAACAACACACAAACTGATGCTACTGAAATACTCAAATAGCATTTGTTGTTAATCAAGCCTTGATTTGCCAAGGGTCGTAATCTCTTTAGAAAAAGTTCTCCCTTAAGTGATCCAGTTTGCAGTGGTGTTCGTATCTAGTTACAGAGCACACAACACAAACAAGCCACTTAACAGAGCAATGAAAAATTCTACTTTTGGTTTAATCGCGCTTGCTACTCTATCCTTTACTCCTATCTCTAGTCTCGCAACCCAATATACAACTCCCACTCAAACTTTCTCTGCTCAAGGTCTACATCAAGAATTTGAACCTTCTTCTCCATTGGCTAGTACAAGAGTCGCTACCGCCAAAGGACAAAATCCTAATTTAGTGGCTCATCAAGAGGGGGCTTTGATTCAAGTAAATAGCCAAGAATGGATTGCTAGTAATTCTCATGGTACTTACAAATTTCAGGAAGTAAATCTCGATGAGCGGTCAGTATCCCTTCACGCAGTCGATGAACCAGTCTCGATTCAACTAGAGATGTGGACGAAGTTGAGTATTCTAATTCTTGTGATGATTTCGTTTTCTCTTAAATTTAAAGTGCATGACTCTAGTGGACTTGATGGTGTTACGGGAGAAAAGCAAAAGCGCTATTCAGTCTAGATTTAGTGTTTTCATTTAGAACTTTTTTATTAAATAAACCAAAAACTCAATCTAGTATTTTTAAGTGAAAGACAGAGTACTGAAACCTCTAGCAGATAAAAGACCTTGATTTTTAAAATATAAAATATAGCGATCGCAAAAAATAAAGATGCTTAGTTTAGAACTGATATCTCACCTTTAATTAAGGTCATGGCTTAGTCTTTCCAGGCAGCAAGAAAATATTAAGCAATGTACCAAGCTTGCAGAAATCTGATGATTTAACCCGATAGGTAATTAGGTGCTTAGGCATTTGACTCATAAATCCCAGAAGGATTATCAATCATGAATCAAAATCAAAACAAACTAGCTAATCAACAAAACGGTTCTTTGGACAGCTTGAGCGTAGAGCTTTCCGAGCTAGAAATAGAATCGATCATTGGGGGAAGGATTACTTCTTTAAGACCAAATATCGTCGAATCTACTCAAAAAGACGATTGTAAATGTAATTGGGATCCAGACTCGGCCACGCTGCCCGCTTGCTGTTGGGAAGGAAGCTCAAAATGATGAAATTAGGGCGTTATTGAACTCAATAAATTTCAGGAGGATTATCAATCATGAATCAAAATCAAAACAAACTAACTAATCGACAAAAAGGTTCTTTGGACAACCTAAACTTAGAACTTTCTGAGCTAGAAATGGAATCAATTAGTGGAGGAATCTATGTCCCTGTTGGTCTGATCGCCTATAAACTTTGTGATTATGATTCCCCAAGATTTCCTCCCGAGGGTTGTGGCCCATATATGCACCATTAGCCCTTTGATGACTTTTAAACAGGTATGAGTAATTAGTTAACCTTTTGAGCTAATTAACTATTATTTTGCGATCGCCTTTGTTCTTGCAGAGGCGATTTTTTTTCTTTTCACAACGCTTTCAAAGGAGTTTTAGGATTAATTGTTAAGCAATGTAACAAGATTGCAGAGACTTGAGCTTTCCCACAGATAGGTCAATAAGCAAACGAACAACAATCAAACAAATTTGTCTTTGCTTCTAAATAAAACTATTGAGGATTAATAAAATGGCTGTATTTGGCGCAGGTGATAGCTACGGAACTGATTCTGCTGATACTTTCTACGGTAATGATGATGGCACAAACTATTTTGGTTGGGTAGACGATCTTTTCTATGCGGGAGATGGTAACGACACTCTTCATGGTTACGCAGGGCCAGACATGCTGTTCGGCTATGGTGGTAACGACCTGATCAATGGTGGTAGTGGTGATGATACGCTTTCTGGCGCAGGTGCTCACGATACCAGTGACAATGGTAATGACACTTTAAACGGCGGAGATGGCAACGATCTACTTAGTGGATATGGTGGACAAGATTATCTAAATGGTGGCAAAGGCAATGACACCATGAACGGCGGGTCTGGAAGTGATACTTTGATTGGTGCTGCAAGTCGCTACGATGTGGAAATCGATGTCTTTACTGGTGGGACAGGAGCTGATCTGTTTGTTGTGGGTAATTATCACGGTAATGCCTACGAAAACTCTGGTAACAATGATTATGCACATATCACTGATCTGCGAGCTGGAGATAAAATCCAGGTAGACTCAGGCAACTATGTATTTAATAGTTCACCAATCGCGGGTATCTCAGGTACAGGTATCTACCATAATTCCGACTTGATTGCTGTTGTTGAAGGTGTAGATGCTGATGATCTAACTTTGGATCACCAAGGATATGTGACTCATATTAAACTCGATACTCCTTCTTTAACTCTGGATCTTGGTGGTAGCGGTGGCGATAGTATTGGCGGTAAGGTTGCTTTTAATGATGCGATCGCAAACACTACTTATGAAATTGACAGTAGCATTTTTGGTTAAATCTCTCGGTTGTGAATAACTAAGAGATTGGGCAAAATTGATAGAGCTTGGTCCCAGTACAAATCTAAAAATAGTCTCCTTCTGATGCAAGCATTTTTGCCATTGGGTCGAGACAAGAGAACGAAACTAACAAGCCGCGATCGCTCTATCTAATCTGTTGATTTCTGCCCATGAATAGGATTTCTGGCAAGGATGGGGAATTGAGGAATATCAACTAAGGTTTTGATTAGTTTGTATTTGCCTACTTTTATCTTCCCAACGCTATTCTGAGAGCAGAAGAGAAGGGTAATATTTTCTATTAAGTATGACCGGGTTTATTGCCATAAAGGTTTTTCGCTACAACCCTAATTTGACAAGACTTTTTCTCCAAGCAACTTGTTTTCTGAAGACTGTTTCGTATTTAGCGCATTGGTTTTGAGCCGCATTGAGAAGCCAGTTAGCTTTCTCGCTTGAATCTATCAATATTTGTGCGATCGCTTTTACAAAGAACTCAAGCTAATTTTGGTTTTTAGCAACGCTTTCAAAGGAGTTCCAGGATTAATTGTTAAGTAATGTAACAAGATTGCAGAGGCTTGAGCTTACCCACAGATAAGTCAATAAGCAAAACGAACCACAACCAAACTAATTCGTTTTTGTTTCTAGGAAAAATATTGAGGATTTCAACAATGGCTAGATTCGGCGCAGGTGATGACTACGGAACAAACGCTTCTGATTTTTTCCTTGGTAACGACAGCGGTAAAAATCAATATGGCCATGTAGACGATGTTTTTTATGGATTGGATGGTGATGATTATATTCACGGTTTTGCAGGAGATGATTGGTTAGCTGGTTTTGCTGGTGACGATGTCATAACTGGAGGTCTTGGAAACGATACGATCACTGGCGGGGAGGTAGCTGCTGAGAATAGATTCGATGAGAATGGCAATGACACTCTAGCGGGAGGACATGGCAACGATCTGATCTACGGGGATGGCGGGAATGATTATTTATTTGGTGAACAAGACAATGACACCCTATATGGAGATGCCGGCAACGACTCTCTAAATGGTGGAGACGGTAATGACAATCTCTATGGTGGTGCGGACAACGACTATATCTTTGCTGGTAAAGGTAATGACTCTTTAGATGGTGGTTCAGGTGATGATGTCTTAAATGGAACCATAAGTTTTAACGATGTAGAAATTGATGTCTTTACTGGTGGCACTGGAAACGATCTTTTCGTCGTAGGCAATTTTCATGGCAATTCTTATAGAAGCGCAGGTGATGCTGATTATGTACATATCACTGATCTACAAGCTGGGGATCAAATTCAGGTAGATTCTGGTAAGTACGAGCTTGATAGCTCACCAATTGCAAGTATCTCTGGTACTGGCATCTATCATAATTCCGACTTGATTGCTGTTGTCGAAGGTATCGAAGCGGATGAGTTGATCTTTTCTAGTCAAGGATCGATTACGACTATTCATCTTGAATCTCCTGCTTTCGATCTTGGTTATGCAGATAGTCTAGTTAATGGTGGTATAGAGGCAACTGCGTTTAACGATGCGATCGCTAATACTACTTATGCGATTGACTTTGAATAACTAGAGATCTTGGGTGAACCTGATAGGGATTGGTCACAGTATATCCCCAAGAAATGTCTTTATTTAAGTGTGACTGGGTTTATTGCTATACAGGTTTTTCGCTACAACCCTGATTTGACAAGGCTTTTTCCCCAAGCAATCTGTTTTCTGAAGACTGTTGAGTATTTAGCGCATTGGTTTTGAGCAACACTTTCAAAGGAGTTTTAAGGGGTGATTGTTAAGCGATGTAACAAGATTGCAGAGACTTGAGCTTACCCACAGATAAGTCAATAAGCAAAACGAACCACAACCAAACTAATTCGTTTTTGTTTCTAGGAAAAATATCGAGGATTAATAGAATGGCTAGATTTGGCGCAGGCGATAACTACGGGACAGATGCTTCTGATATTTTCCTTGGTAATGACAGCGGTAAAAATCCAAATGGCGGAAAGATAGACGATATTTTTTATGCAGGGGATGGTAATGATTATGTTCACGGTTTGGCAGGAAATGATTTATTGTCTGGTGATGTTGGCAACGATGTCGTAACTGGAGGTCTTGGAAGCGATACGCTTTATGGTGGATGGCTAGAAGCTGATAATCGTGATAATAACGATGAGAATGGCAATGACACTCTAGCTGGAGGATCTGGCAACGATCTGATCTACGGGAATGGTGGAAATGATTATTTATATGGTGAACAAGATAATGACACCATGTATGGAGGTGCTGGCAACGACTCTCTAAATGGTGGAGACGGCAATGACAATCTCTATGGTGGCGCAGACAACGACTATATCTTTGCTGGCAAAGGTAATGACTCTGTAGATGGTGGTCTAGGTAATGATATTTTGAGTGGGACTCTAAGTCATAACGATGTAGAAATCGATGTCTTTACTGGTGGTGCTGGAAACGATCTTTTCGTTGTAGGCGATTCTGATGGCAACTCTTATAGAAGCACAGGTGATGCTGATTATGCACACATCAAAGACTTGCAAGCTGGGGATCAAATTCAGGTAGATTCTGGTAAGTACGAGTTTGATAGCTCACCAATTGCAGGTATCTCTGGTACTGGTATCTATCATAATTCCGACTTGATTGCTGTTGTCGAAGGTATCGAAGCGGATGAGT